>JAHZKQ010000050.1 GCA_022600315.1 Gammaproteobacteria bacterium | reverse complement strand
TTTATCTTTAGATAAATTTAATGCCTCTGCCACCTCGACTGGCAGACTAAACTTTAAACTTGCATCAGAATTATTTTTTTCGAGATAATTAAATCCCCTCTTCTGCAATTCCCCTTTTAACGCTTGCTGTACATCAACAAACTCTTCACAAGTTAATTCAAACTCCCAAACTTGCGGCAGCGGTGACTGTGGTTGTTCTGTCGTTGACTTTGCAT
This sequence comes from Gammaproteobacteria bacterium, assembly GCA_022600315.1. Lineage (GTDB taxonomy): Bacteria > Pseudomonadota > Gammaproteobacteria > Coxiellales > Coxiellaceae > JAHZKQ01. Next base: position 9,925 of record JAHZKQ010000050.1, on the reverse strand, counting down.
CAGCAACAGGCATCGGCGAATCTGAAGCAGTAGAGCTTCTTGATATTGACATAGACACAGTTGGATCTGAGTCTTTAAAGAGTGATGTTAGTATATTCCCGTCAAGTAGTAACTGAGGCATCGGTAAATCTTGTTTGTCTGATTTTTGCAAGAACTCTAATTGGGAAAGATATAACTGGAGTTTATAATAGCGGTGAGCAAGCTTTTCTTTTTCCTCCCCTGACAATTCCCCAAGCTTTTCAAATTCAGGCGACAGAGTTGTATCAATCTTATCAGACAGAGAGCTGAAAACAGTATCGTTTAGTGCCTGTAGGTTGGGCTTTGTTGTGTTGTTTTGCTCAAGCAGTGCGCTTGTTTTTGCAGTGCTGTTTTGCCCAAGCAGTGCCTCTATTTCTGCAGTTATATTTCGCATACAAATATTCCTTTATATTATAAATATAAATATTGAGCCTATACAGCATCCAATATTGTTACGTAAACAACCCAAATAAATGTATTGATGCGTTATGGCATCAATATTGCTAACCTAGAAAAAGCAACTAAAGCGCATAACTTCTAAGTCAAACAGTGTAATAAAGAGATTGGTGTCGGGCAGAGTATTACCATGATAATTAGGCGTCCAGTCTATCAATATCATGGCCTCCGTTAGGTTGGGTGAATTTGTTTAAGTAGATAAACAAATTATGATTACACTATGCAAATTTAAATAAACTTGCTCAAAGCTCATCAGGTTACACTAAATTGTATCTAGCGACAAACCTGATCTGTCCAGGTAAATACCCCTGATCCTGTTAAACATCATACCGAATCTATATTAAGAAAATCTTAAAACCCTGGCTTTTTTGTAAATTCATCATGATATACGAGAAAATAAGCGATTATTCAGTGAAATCAGCGATGGAAATTATTGATGCCTGGTCTAATGAGCTGTTTTTAAACAGCTTTTATCGATCGGATAATGTGCAATTTCGAGCTATAATTACTGTGAAGCTGAAAAAGTGAGCAAATAAAACCCCACTTGAGGAGATCGTCATGCAACAACCCGTACAAATCACCTTTCGAGATATTCCCCATAGCCAAGAAGTCACTCAACATATTTATGCTAAAGCTGAAAAATTAAATCAATATTCTGACTTAATTATTTCCTGCCACATTACTGTTGAGCTTGCACAAAATAATCAACAACAAGGCAAACTATATAACAGTCGAATTATTGTTACTCTGCCAGAAAAAAAGACCATCGCGGTTAATCACCAAAGTGATGAGAATTTATATGTGGCGATTCGCGAAGCCTTTGACTGCACCGTGCGCAAAATTGAAGAAACGATGCAAAAAATACGCGGCGATGTAAAGCACCATGCAGAATTTATGGCGGGAAAAATAGTGCGTTTATTTGCAGATAAAAATTTTGGTTTTATCGAAGATAATGAAGGCAATGAATATTATTTTAATGAAGACAGCCTAAGTCATTTAGATTTTAACACGCTTAATACAGGTGATACTGTGCAGTTTGTCGCGTCTATTGCTGATGAAGGACCGCGCGCGTATCGGATAAAATCTATTTAGCTGGCGCAGTAAACAAACCCATTAATGCCGTATCAGCAATCACATGGCCACGCATATATGCCTCAACCACATACGGTGTTGGGCGTTTTGAACCTAAACGTAAATGTCGATCTAGTGCATACAGTCGAATAATATACCGGTGCTCTCCCACCAATGGGCAAGGACCATCATAATGTAAATGCCCCCAACTATTAAAACCAATATCCGCATGATCCTTAGCGACAAATGCAGATTTCATTGAATGACTACGAACTGGAATATTATACACCACCCAGTGATACCAGTTCTCACTCGGCGCATCAACATCATACATAATGAGCGTTAAAGATTGCGTGCGCTTTGGCACTCCGCGCCAACGTAACTGAATGGTATGATTACCACCTCGGCAAGTGTAGGTAATGGGTATCGGCTGATCGTTATGTACCGCTGGACTCAAAACTTCAAAGGCCTGATGATTTCCAGGGCTATGTCCCAGCATGTAAGCTAACAGTGCAATCGTCTTTAGCATAACCCAAACTCCATTTGGATATATTTTTCTTAAATTTTACTGCATGTTGCCAGCCGGCGCCAACTTAAGAGGCCTAAGTACGCTATTTTTCTGTCTTCCCGAGCCGCAATCACTTATAATCCTTGAACGATATTTTTAAAGGAGGCGATAATGGCTAGTCAAAGCGGTATTCTGGCAATGTTTGCCAGGTCGCCCATTAAACCACTAGAACAGCATATGAATAAGGCCCTAACTTGCGCCCAACTATTGCTGCCCTTTATTAAAGCAGTAACGCAAGCGGATTGGACTGAAGCCAAAGCCATTCAACAACAAATCAGTCAGGCAGAGCAAGAAGCCGATTCTATGAAACAAGATTTTCGTCTACACTTGCCAAAAAATTTATTTTTACCGGTAGCACGACATGATTTACTAGAACTATTGGAACAACAAGACACCATTGCCAATGTCTCTCGAGATATCGCCGGCATTATGTTGGGTAGGCGCATGTCAATTCCTAACGAAATTAGCATGGCCTTTAGCCAACACATTGAGCGTTCAGTCGATGCCGCAACCCAAGCAACTAAGGCCATTAATGAGCTAGAAGAACTACAAGAGTCTGGCTTTCGAGGTCGCGAAGTAGATTTAGTCGCCACCATGATTCAAAAATTAAACGCGATCGAAAAAGAAACTGACGTTATCCAAATTAAATTGCGCGAACAACTGTTTCACCTAGAAAAAACCTTAGCACCTATTGATGTAATGTTCTTATATAAAGTCATTGAACAAGTTGGCTTCTTAGCCGATACCGCGCAACGCGTTGGCAGCCGGTTGCGTATGTTAACCGCAAATTAAGTGAAATTTTATGAGCAATATACCTGATGATCTCTTATCCTTAGCACAACAAACCTTAAAAAATGCCTATGCTATTTATTCGAATTTCCCAGTAGCGGCTAGCTTACGCAGTCAAAACGGGTCATTATTTTCTGGTTGTAATTTTGAAAATGTTTGCTTTGCCTTGTGTATTTGTGCTGAAACCAATGCGCTTGGCAGCATGATTGGTGCCGGCGAAAAACAACTGCGCGAAGTTTTGGTGTTAACCCCGGGTGACGAATTAATTACCCCCTGCGGTGCTTGCCGGCAACGCCTAATAGAGTTTGCCACTACCGACACAGTATTGCATTTAGTGTCTGCCAATAAGCAAGAAAGCTTATTGCTATCTGAACTTATACCACAACCTTTCAACCCCAACTTAGCGAGGAGCTCATGACCGCCGCTGCCAAACAGGCTGCCGAAAAAATTCGCCAGCAAATTAAAGACTTTATTCCAGAAATTATTATTGTGTTAGGCTCAGGCTTGGGCGCACTAGCCGAGGCCGTAGAAGATGCGATCGTTATCCCTTACGATGAGCTACCCGGTTTTCCGAGCTGCGGGGTAAAAGGTCATGGCGGCAAATTATATTTTGGCCACTTAAATGGCAAGCCTGTGGCCTGCATGCAGGGTCGCGCACATTTTTATGAGGGCATCTCCAACGAGATTTTATTAACCCCGATTAGAACTTTATTTTTATTAGGCGCAAAAACTTTATTGGCTACCAATAGTGCCGGTTCATTACGTGCTGAAGTCACGCCAGGAAATTTAGTTTTAATTACCGATCATATCAACATGCAATTTAATAATCCGTTAATTGGTTTTCAAGATGATACCTTTGGGCCACGCTTTGTTGGTCTGGAAGATGCCTATGACCCCGCACTTCGTAAACAAATAAAAATCGCTGCTGATGAATTAAATTTGCCAATCAACGAAGGCGTTTATATTGCGGTGTTAGGCCCAAGCTTTGAAACCCCAGCAGAAATTAATGCTTACCGCACCTTAGGTGCCGATGTGGTTGGCATGTCAACCATTTCCGAAATTATTACGGCTCGGCATTGTGGTTTGCGCGCTGCGGCTATTTCAGTCATTACCAATTTGGCCGCTGGCATGCATCCGGAAAATTTAAGCCATGAGGTGACCTTGCAAGGCGCTGCAATTGGCACCAAGAATTTAATTCCGTTAGTGAAAAAATTTATCGCGCAATACCATTAAAATGCTATTAAACCCAAAACAGCTCGTTGGCCTGCTCGACTATACCCGCCTAAACAATGATGATAGCGCCGAAAATATTATTGCACTTTGTCAAGCAGCCAACACAATTTACGGCCCCACCGCTGCTGTTTGTGTAATGCCAGAGTGGATTAAACAAACTAAACAAATCTTATCCGCCTCAAACATTAAAATTGCTAGCGTGGCAAACTTCCCCACTGGTAAACAAACACTTGAGACAACACTTAAAGAAATCAAGCAAAGCTTAATTGATGGCGCCGATGAAATTGATGTGGTGATGCCTTATCATGATTTTTTGGCGGGCGATACAAGAACTGCAATAACATTTTTAAAAGCTTGTCGCCAAACTTGTGGTGATTGTTTATTAAAAGTTATTTTAGAAACTGGCGCCTTAGACAACAAAGAAACTATTTATCAAGCAGCCCTGCTAGCGATTGATGCTGGCGCGGATTTTATTAAAACCTCAACCGGCAAGATTGCGCAAGGTGCGAGTATTGCTGCAGCTAAGGCGATGATCAAAGCTATTAAAACCAGTCCGCGCGATATTGGTTTAAAAATATCGGGTGGCGTGCGTGATATTAAAACTGCCGAGCAATATTTAAAACTGTTTACTGATGGTTTTGGCAAAGATAAATTAACCCCAAAACATTTCCGCTTCGGGGTGAGTCAGCTAATTATTAAATAGCTAAGCTCCATCATTGCAAGGGCGCTTCGCTGCAGGCTATTTAATAATATCGATTGCTTGCTCAAGCATATTTAATACTGAGGCTTGCATATCTTGACTGGCTTGCTTGGTCGCGCGATTGGCCACTACTGTGCTTAAAGAAATACATTCATGACCTAACAATCTACCAATGCCATAAATTGCAGCAGTTTCCATTTCCAGGTTAACAATTTTTAAATTTTGGTAACGAAATTTTTCAGCGATATCTAATAAATTAGTATCAATTAAATCAAGGCGCAAGCGCCGGCCCTGCGCACCATAAAAGCCTGGGCAGGTTAAGGTAATGCCCGACGCATAATTTGCAAAGCGTTGACTTAATTCTTGTGATGCTTTAGCGCAATATAAATTGCTCGCCATTGGCAAGGCATGAAAATGTCTTTGAATCGCTGCGGCTAACGCAGGCTCTACGGCAATATTTTTCTGGCAATAATAATTTAATAAGCCATCAAATGAAATTGCGTAATCGGATCGTACCACCGTATCTACTGGAATATCCGCATCTAAACCTCCGCAAGTACCCAAACGAATAAAGCGCAGCTTAGTGAATTTTGATTTTATGGTGCGGGTGGTTAGATCAATATTAACTAGTGCATCTAGCTCATTTAATACAATATCAATATTGCCTGCACCAATACCAGTACCCACCACGGAAATAAATAAATCACCAATATAGCCAGTATAAGTGACAAATTCGCGCTTTTGCTTGGTTGCCGTAATGCGATCAAACTGGGCGGCCACTAAACCGGCACGCGCTGGATCACCAACCAAAATAACTGTTGGTGCGATTTCATTAGGCAACAGTTTTAAGTGATAAACACTGCCATCTGGATTAAGCAATAAGTCGGTTGCACTGATTGGTTCTAGCACCATGGTTTTTCCTTGTAGACATTGAATGAGCGTGATATTTTAGCATAGTTTTTATCGCCTAGTGGAATACTCAATGGATCACGGTACACTCTATATTGTCCTAGCTGTAGTGTTCGGCTTCTTTATGGCTTGGGGTGTTGGCGCCAATGATGTGGCGAACGCCATGGGAACTTCCGTTGGCTCTAAAGCCGTGACTATTTTCCAAGCCATTATTATTGCTGCAATTTTTGAAGCCGCTGGGTCACTATTAGCCGGCGGTTCGGTTACCGATACGATTCGCAGTAAAATTATTGATGTGGCGATGTTTAGCCACAACCCGCACCTATTAATATATGGCATGCTGGCTTCATTACTAGCGGCAGGCACCTGGCTCATTATCGCCACCTATTTTGGTTGGCCGGTTTCAACCACGCATAGCATCGTCGGTGCGGTGATTGGTTTTGGTGTAGTGGTTTTGGGGGTGAACTCGATTTATTGGAGCCAAGTGGTTGATATTACTTTAAGCTGGATTGTCACACCCGTCATTGCTGGGGTGGTGGCGTACTTTTTATTTCGCAGTGTGCAAATATTTATTTTTAACAGTCGGCACCCAATCATTAGCGCTAAACGCATTGTGCCGTTTTATATTTTTTTAGTCGCCTTAGTGATTAGTTTGGTTACGCTATTATCCGGTTTTAAACACTTGGGCTTTCATCTCACTTATGTGAGCTGCGTATTGTGGTCATCCGCTATTAGTCTAATCATTGCTTTAATTGGTTTTTTCTGGCTGCGAATTTTACCGATTGGTGAAGACCACCAAGAACACTATCAAATGAATATTAAAAAGCTCGAGAAAATATTCGGCGTATTAATGTTATTTACCGCTTGCGCGATGGCTTTTGCGCATGGCTCAAATGATGTGGCCAATGCGATTGGCCCGTTAGCTGCTATTTATGGCATTGTTATGCATGGTGGTTCGGTATTAGCAAAATCAAGAATTCCATTATGGATATTAGGCCTCGGTGCCGGCGGTATTGTTTTAGGGCTTGCAATGTACGGCCATAAAGTGATTGCCACCGTTGGCAGTGAAATTACCCAATTAACACCAAGTCGTGGCTTTGCCGCGCAATTAGCCACTGCTAGTACAGTTATTGTTGCCTCAGGCATTGGCCTGCCAATTTCAACAACGCAAACTTTAGTGGGTGCGGTCTTAGGTGTCGGTTTTGCGCGCGGGATGGCGGCACTAAACTTAGGCGTGATTCGGAATATTTTTATGTCGTGGATTATTACTCTACCGGCCGGAGCGATTTTTTCAATTATTTACTTTCATTTATTGCGCTTGGTGTTGGGGCATTAGGGTTTTTATTACTCATCTTTTAACATACTATTCTCCCGCAAATGGTTTCCCTGGGTAATCACACTTTTTCCAAGTTCTTTTTCCGTATCTCTACGTGCATTGCCGGCAACAGCTCCGCCGCGACAAGCTACTTTTTTGTTCTCTGACAAACCTTCAGGCTTTTCATTTTTTGAAATTTCTGTGGTGACTTTTTCTCCTAGCATAGTAAAAATTAATTCTAAGTCTGTCATATGATCACGCAAATTAACTCTAGACTTACTAGGAAGATTTTTATGTTTTTGATACTCTTTAGGCGTCATACCAAATGTTGCCCGAGAAATTTCAGCCGTTAAAATGGCATAATCTTGATTGCATGAAATCCCTCGCACTTTCCATTCATCCGTTAAATTTTGCCTAATAGCAATACCTCGCAAACGCTTATCAATCCAGTCTTGAGGGTAACCTTTTTGTTCGTAGGTTCTTTTCATACGCTCTTGCGCAAGCGCTGGATCTTCAATTTCTTGTATACGTTCATAGCCAACTTTTGCCAACCACTTTTTAAACGGCTCTGCTTTCAACGATGGAATAGACTGGATAATACGTAACACTCCCTCAGTATTAGCACAATTTACCTTCTGCTTACCGCCTCCGGTGTCTACCAAAAGGGGGGTGGCAATCTGCCCCCACCCTTTATTAAGAATATGATCTCGACGACGCATATCTTTTAAATATCCTGCTGGCTGAACAGAACTCGTTAACGCAGCAATGATATCAACAATAACAAACCACCACTGCTCATCATGCCATATACGACGAATGGCTTTTTCTTTAAATAATACAATGGCAGCATCCTTATCCAACAATTCCTACCTTCTAAAAAAACGATTAATGCCAAAATGAGCTTCTTATGATAGCGAATTCTATAAAAAATTCCTACCGTAGTGCAGCCAATCTGATCAGCAAATCAAAGTAATGATTTATTTTCATCTATTGCGCTGGGTGTTGGGGCATTAGGGTTTGCCTTAGCGTGGAAAATACAGACCAGTAACTGTTCGTTCTGGTTGTTTCTCTAGCTCTGCCACTTGTTTTGCTTTTTTTACTTTTACACTCAACCTAGAAAATAGAACGCTCGAGCGTTGATAATGTCCTTTTTTATAAGCCGCTTTAAAAGCGTTAAACAAACCTTGTAAATCTTTATTACCAGCAATTAAGCTCATCCAGCTGCGTATTTCAATTGATTTTCTTCGACGTTTTGCCTCTTGAACTAATTGAGGCGTAGGATTATTTTCTAATTGTAGCATTTTCTCAAAAAACTCTGATGGACTGATTTCCTCTGACTGTGACACTCCCTCTGAAAGTCCTTCATAGCCGCCTGTTAACTTCTGGCGCATCCCGCCACCACTGGTAGTCGCTCGTGGACCTTGGGTTGAATAGTTTTTTTGCCCCCCAGTTTTAAGTTCTTGAGCATCTTCTGCTGTTGATACGCCAAAAAAAAGCTTCCCAGCAGTACCGAACCTTTCTCTTCTAGACATTCTTCGCCTCTTCATTTAAAAAATTTTAAGCAGTATAACAAGCGAATATTAAAATAATCTTAGAAATATAGAAAAAACCCAAGCTAAGATCGGGTTTCTGGGGTGGCGTTACAAGCTGTTACGTACGCTTAGGTTAATTTGGCAGCTTATAATTATTCTGGAAGGCGATCGTGGCTGTAGCATCGTCATTGTTGCCTGAATAGCTCGGGCTATAACTGCTACTGCTAGGTGGAAAACAATCTGTTCTTGGGTTGGTGCGTCCCGCACAAGCACCACCGGTATTTTCAGAAGCCGTACCAACCACTGTAACCTGCTTAGCATTTGGTAAAATAGTGACTGTCATGCTGCCTTGACAACAGGTATCAGTGGAATACGTATAGCGAAAACTTCCACCACTTTGCGGAACATAGGCAGTTATTTTATCGGTGTAAGTTCCTGCTGGTACCAACTTGTATCGACTGGTAGGAAGCGTATAAACACCACCGCCATTACTAATGGGCCCTGCAAGTGACATCTGCGTACCCGCCGTGCGCGTAATATTAACTGCAACTTTAGTTGCAGGTAGTGATGAAGGACTGGCCAGAGCCGACACTGAAAATAAGCTGGCAGCAATAAAAACTAGACTGATAAATTTTTTATTTTGCATAACTATCTCTTTTTGGTGTTAGGTTACAACGCCGACGAATGTGGCTTCGCATCAGCCGCAAAGTGAATTTCTACTGTAGCAGAATTATCTGTCGGATTATCTTTATAAGTAGTAGTAAATTGATTTCCAGCCGGTAAACAATCATTTCTATCACCATAATTACCAAAACAATCTGGACGATAATAATTGTTATAGCCATCCGCTGTGACCTTAACTGTTTTGGCCACAGGTGAAATTGTAATGTTCATACTGCCCGCACAACATTCGTTAGAATTATAAGTATAAGTGAAATGTACTGTCTTCTGACCCGTTGGGGCATAAAGCGTGGTTGTGCCCAGCAGCCCGTAGGAATTCACTGATCTCTTGACTCCATTAGGCATAGCTTGCACGTTTGATTTTAAAGCGCCAAACCAATAGTACATGTGCTGAGAGCTGCTTGGTGCACTCCCCTGACTTCGATAAACTTTTACAGTGATGGTTTTAATTGGTACCAGCGGACTGGCCAGAGCCGAGACTGAAAATAAGCTGGCGATAATTAATAATAATTGCGTTGATTTTTTTCCTAACATGCCTATACACCTTTATAAGTAAACTGAACGGTAGCCGTATCGCCTTGTGCTGGATTAGAAGAAAAATGATTTGGGTTTGCCGAACTGATCGTGACACAAGGGTTGTTGGTTGTCACTCT
>JAHZKQ010000049.1 GCA_022600315.1 Gammaproteobacteria bacterium | reverse complement strand
TGTCTTTTCCTCCAGGACAAGTTTCTAAAAAGCAGGCTAGTTCTTGTTCGGCTTCTTCTACAATTAAGCCATGTAAGTCAAGTTTGGCGCTGATTTTAAGTTTGCCTTGACGCAACTTTCTAAGCTGGGTGGGTCGCACGCCGCTTTGATGAAATTGCAGGCTATCTTCCGGGCCGCGCCACTTGGATGGATCGAGGTGATCGAGCAGCTGATTCATGCTTGGCAAGCTGGCCTTTGCGGGTGTGAGGTAGTCATCTTGCTGGGGCCGAGGTCTTACGCTTGGTTTAAGAGGCTCTGAATGATGTTTTTGGTTTGGTCGTAAAGGCTTAACGCCCTGCAGATACTGGCGAAATTGATCTTTTTCCTCGGGACTGATGGATTTTTTCTTGCTCATAAGCACAGTCTAGCACGAGATTTTTTTTATGCCAGTGGGGCTAATAAGGAAGACAATGGGCTAATTTAAAGATAATATTCATAGTATCAGATTAACCAATGGGCAAAGAGCATGGCTGGAAATCTATTTGGACAAGTGTTTACGCTAACTACCTGTGGCGAAAGCCATGGGCCGGCTCTGCTTGCGATCGTTGATGGTTGCCCGCCAGGCCTGAGCTTGAGTGAAGCGGATATTCAAATAGAGCTGGATCGACGTCGACCGGGCCAGCATCGGTATACTACTCAGCGTCGCGAGGCCGATCAAGTGAAGATTGTTAGTGGTGTTTTTGAAGGTGTAACGACTGGTACGCCAATTGGCTTGATGATTGAAAACCAAGATGTACGTTCCAAAGATTATGCAGATATCAAAGATAAGTTTCGCCCTGGACACAGCGACTACACGTATTATAAAAAATACGGTTGTCGTGATCATCGTGGTGGTGGTCGCAGTTCAGCACGTGAGACGGTTATGCGAGTAGCGGCTGGCGCGATTGCGAAGAAATATTTGCAAGAAAAGCTTGGCTTAAATATTCAAGCTTATGTAGCAGCGATTGGTAATGTTAAAGCAGAAAAAATTGATTTAAGTGTGGTTGAGAATAATGATTTCTTTTTTCCAGACGGAAATAAAATCACTGAGCTTGAAGCTTTAATTACCGAGTTGCGGCGTCAAGGTGATTCGGTTGGCGCGCGAATTAATGTGATTGCTAGTAAAGTGCCAATGGGTTTAGGTGAGCCGGTATTTCATAAATTACATGCCGATATTGCCGGTGCGATGATGGGTATTAATGCCGTTAAAGGTGTTGAATTGGGTGATGGTTTTGCGGTGGTCGAACAGCGCGGCACTGAGCATCGCGATGAAATGACTAAAGCGGGTTTTAGCAGTAATAGTAGCGGTGGAACTTTAGGTGGTATTTCCAGTGGTCAAGATATTTTAGTGAGTGTGGCGTTTAAACCCACCTCAAGCATTACGACACCAGGAAAAACTATCAACACTGATGGCGATGAAACTGAAATTATTACCAAGGGTCGGCATGATCCTTGTGTGGGGGTTCGTGCGGTACCGATTGTAGAAGCCATGTTGGCGTTAGTATTAATGGATCATTATTTGCGTGACCGCGCACAAAATCATGATGTATTAAGGGGTGAAAGTGACTAAGACTTATGATGTGGCCATTGTGGGCGCAACCGGCGTTGTTGGTGAAGTATTTTTTGATGTGTTAGAGCAAAGAGGTTTTCCCGTTGGTAAACTTTATCCTTTAGCGAGCGAACGTTCAGTTGGTGAAAAGCTAGAATTTAATGGCAAGCCATTAATGGTGGCGGATGTGGCGCATTTTGATTTTAGTCGTTGCCAATTTGCATTTTTTTCAGCAGGCAGTGAAGTTTCTAAAAAATATGTGCCAATTGCAGCAAGTGCCGGTTGCACAGTAATTGATAATACTTCAGAGTTTCGTTATCAAAAAGATATTCCGTTGGTGGTGCCAGAAGTGAATCCTGAGGCCATTTGGCAACATAAAGATACCAAAATTATTGCCAATCCGAACTGTTCGACGGCGCAATTAGTAGTGGTATTAAAACCCCTATATGACGCGGTGGGTATTACGCGGGTGAATGTGGCGACTTATCAAGCCGTCTCTGGGGCCGGGCGCAAAGCCATCGAAGAATTAGCACGGCAAACCGCGGGCTTATTGGGCGGCGAAGAAGTGGATTCTGAGGTATTTAATAAGCAAATCGCCTTTAATTGCATTCCACATATTGATGAGTTCCAAGAAAATGGTTATACACGTGAAGAAATGAAAATGGTCTGGGAAACTCAAAAGATTTTTAATGATAGTCATTTGCAAGTTAATCCCACTGCGGTTCGTGTGCCAGTATTTTATGGTCATTCAGAAGCGGTGCATATTGAATTAAAACAACCGATGCGCATCGATGAGGTGAAAGCGCTATTAAAAAAATCACCGGGTATTTTATTAATTGAAGACGATGCGGATTATCCAACAGCCATTACGCATGCTGCCAGCCAAGACGCGGTGTTTGTAGGGCGGATTCGTCGCGATATTTCACATCCTTCAGGGATTAATTTATGGGTGGTAGCCGATAATGTTCGCAAAGGGGCGGCCCTAAATGCGGTGCAGATTGCTGAGCTTATTATTAATCGCAATGGGGCTTTACATTAATATTAAGGTTAAGTTATGAAGCGTGCGTCTCCAGGTCTTATCGGGCCTGCTAAAAAAACTAAAACTGCACCTGAAGCTAAAAAAACTCAGCCCAAGATGGGAACTTTGTTTTTATTGGATTGGAACTTTTTGTGGGTGCCGGTGGAGACTGGCAATAAAATCGCTTTAGGCATTAATCCAAAATTTATTAATTGGTGGCGGGCAATACATAGTTTTTTATCTGGCCGCCAGTACCAAATAGGTATTTTAATAACGGATGAATTTAAACAAGAAAGAAAGTTAGTAAAGTCGATTAATGGAGGCGCTGCGATGTATAATTATTCTTGTTTATTGCAGAGCCTTGTTAACGAGTTAGGTGATGTTTTTCCGGAGTTAGTAGTTAATTCGAATGGTTCAGTAATTTTTTATTCTGAATATGAGTCACTGAAGCTGGAATTAATCGCCGAAGTATTTCCGGGTTATCATCAAGAGAATATTGTATTTATCACTGGAACTAATTTTTCTGGAGATATTGATAAATTTTCTGACGAGCAGAAAATTGTTGTAACTTTTTCTGGAGAGGTGGACACACATGACTTTAATTCGGCGCGACAAATGATCAGCAAGGAGGCTGGAAAAATTCCTCAAAGGGGTAAGACTTACTTGATTCTTGATCTGGATGATAGTCTATTGAGACGAGCAGATAGTCTATTAATT
>JAHZKQ010000048.1 GCA_022600315.1 Gammaproteobacteria bacterium | reverse complement strand
CCCAACATGACCCCCAACAATTGCGCGGCTGCAAGGTCAGTGTTAACATTGTGTCCTTTTGGATTTCGGATTCTAATACCATGATTACAATCACTTTGGCCGACGGCAGTGAGAAACAGTTTGCTCAACCTATCAGCGTGGCCGAGCTTGCGGCGGATATTGGTCCAGGGCTTGCCAAGGCGGCATTAGCCGGCAAGGTAGAAGAGCGTTTGGTTGATACCGCATTTATGTTAACCACGGATGCCAAGGTGCAAATCATTACTGATCGTGATGCGCAGGGGCTAGAGATTATTCGCCATTCCTGCGCGCACCTTATGGCACATGCCGTTAAAATTTTATTCCCCAGAACAGGGGGTCAAGACTTGACCCCCTGTTTGCAGATATCAGTTTTTAGTTTATAAATTGCTGCTTCTAATGCAGTAGTTAAGCAGCTGCGAATTTCTGCTGCTTCTCTGATATAAAAAAAGTCTGATACGCAGCTGCCGGTGTAGTAGGTTGGCATGGGTTTATTTTTATATTTCGCTGTTAGTTCTGCATTTCCAATGATGGTTTCTGACATATAATTAACATAGAGTTTTCTAAGTGAAATTGTTATATGCTTGCGTTTGTGTATGAGGCACTTTATTTTTTTTAAACTGGTAAGTTTTGCAGCTAACCATGGCGTAACGTTTATCAATTTGATTGGACGGGTGCCGTCATCACCACCTAAAAAGTTACTATCTGGTAAATTTTTAGAGATATTGATTTGTATTTTCTTGTTTTTTAAATGATGCAATGTTGCACCCGTTGAGTCTGCCATTTTTACTATAAGTGGCTTTGGTTTGCTGGTAGAAATGCAGGAGCTCAGCAGTAACATCAGTAGGCTAGTCAGTAAAAGTTTGAATGCCTTCATGATGCTAATGCCTGATGCTGTTTTTATTTATCGCATACATAAAGCCGTTTTGGAATCCGCCGGTAGTCAAAGAAACGATATATATCCCGCTCTTTTTTGTAACTAAATAGCCAGGAGTGCTTCTTGTGTAAAGCGTTCTTATTCTTATTGTTGGTTTTGTAGTGTAAGGGCTATTGCTTGGGTTTTTAATGTCTAACGCAATCATGTAGCCCAGTGTATTAGCCGCATTTTTTAATTTGGCTTTCAGTAATCCAGCGTGATTTTTAGTCCATTCAGCTATATTACTTCTCTCGCTATTTTCATGGCGGTGTAAACGATAGACATAATAAAAATTATTTTTATATAGCGTCTGAAATTTTTTCTGTGCTTTGTTGCTGTCTGAAGTCGTTGTATTCTGGTCGAGTTTTACATAAGCGACAACCTCTAAACGATTAAATGAAGAATTTAACGCATAGGTTGTTCCTATAAACATGACAGTTTTTTGTTTACTTGATGTGGCAAGCGCTAATTCGTTGTCATAAATATTATATTTAAGGATTTCTTTTCGTGCCTTCAGCCAAGGAATAGAGGCGACATTTTTAGAAATTTGTTGTTTGAAATATCGAATATAGTCGAAGCTTCCTAACGCCTGGCGAATAGGGGTAAGCTTTTTTTGTGCTGTAGTCGCGCCATGGTGTTCAATTCCCGCAATGATTAGTTGGTTCAGAAGACCATTCGGACTTTGCGCCCCGCTATTGCGCTGTACTATGGCGCCGCTATCCATGGGTTGGTATGGGTCAGGCAAATCATCAGAAAACCAATTGGTGTGCTGCATGGCAATTTCACGTTGTGCGGTATTAAGAATAAGTTTGCTGGATTTAATTTGATTACGATCATGCAGGCTGAGGGGTTGACGCTGAGGCACGGCGCACCCTGCGATTAGCACAGTTAATATTGTAAGTAGTGCCATAATTGGTTTAAAAAATATCTTCATCTTTTCCTCATATATTTGTATTATAGTTTCGCGAAATCTGGGCTGGATTAGAGCACTAAACGAGACTTAAGTCAAAGCGTTAAAAAGGGTGGTTTAGCACGGGTTGTTTTACATTCCATCCAGGTTGGTTAGTAAGCCGATTGCGCAGTTTCAAGGTCAGTGTTACCATTGTCTCCTTTTGGGCTTCGAATCTAATAGCATGATTACCATTACCCTGGCTGATGGCAGCCAAAAACAATTTAGCAAACCGATCAGTGTGTATGAACTGGCGGCGGATATTGGTCCGGGTCCTGCCAAAGCAGCCTTGGCGGCAAAGATAGATGAGCGGCTAGTCGATACCTCTTATATATTAGAAGCCGATGCCAAGGTGCAAATCATTACTAGCAAAGACGACGCGGGCTTAGAGATTATTCGTCACTCAGCCGCACACCTAATGGCGCATGCGGTGAAGATTTTATTCCCTAATGCGCAAGTGACCATTGGGCCGGTGATCGAAAATGGGTTCTATTACGATTTTGCTTTTGAGCGCGGCTTTACGCCTGAAGATATGGAAAAGATTGAAGCAAAGATGTCTGAGCTTGCCAAAGCCGATTATAAAATCCAACGGGAAGAATTAAGTCGTGATGCGGCGATTAAATTGTTTGCCAAGATGGGTGAACAGTTTAAAGTAAAAATCATTGAAGATATTCCAGCGGGCGAAACACTTAGTGCTTATCGTCAAGATGACTTTATCGATTTATGTCGCGGTCCGCATGTACCCTCGACCGGTAAATTAAAGGCCTTTAAATTAACCAAGCTTGCTGGTGCTTATTGGCGCGGTGATTCAAATAATGAAATGTTACAACGCATATACGGCACGGCCTGGGCCGATAAAAAATCTCTAAAAGAATATTTGCATCGTTTAGAAGAAGCAGAGAAGCGTGATCATCGAGTGTTGGCAAAGAAAATGCATTTATTCCATCAACAGCCTGAAGCCCCGGGAATGATATTTTGGCATGCCAATGGTTATGCTTTAGTGGATGTGATTCACCGTTATATTCGCCAGCAATGGCGCGAATCTGGTTACCAAGAAATAAAAACCCCGCAGTTAGTGGATATTGATTTATGGGAATTATCTGGCCATAAAGAAAAATTCGGTGACGATATGTTTGTGCTCGATGTGGATAATCGTGAGTATGCGATTAAGCCAATGAGCTGTCCTTGTCACGTGCAAGTTTTTAAACAGGGCTTAACGAGTTATCGTGACTTACCCATTCGTTTAGCAGAGTTTGGAAATTGTCATCGCAATGAGCCATCGGGTACCTTGCATGGTTTAATGCGAATCCGGAATTTTGTGCAAGATGATGGGCATATCTTTTGTACCGAAGATCAAATTCATGGTGAGGTACTAAGTTTTATTGAGCAGCTGCATGCCGCCTATCGAGACTTTGGTTTTATTGATGTGATCCATAAGCTGTCTACCCGTCCAGAAAAGCGTGTCGGCAGTGATGCTGTTTGGGATAAAGCGGAAAAAGCTTTAGCTGATGCGCTCGATAGCAGTAATCTTGATTGGGATATATTACCGGGTGAGGGCGCCTTCTATGGTCCGAAGATTGAGTTCTCACTGCGCGATACCCTAGGCAGGGTTTGGCAGTGTGGTACGATTCAGGTTGATTTTTCGATGCCGGAGCGATTAGGTGCATATTACATTAGTGAATCAGGCGATAAGCATACCCCAGTGATGTTGCATCGAGCGATTTTGGGCTCGGTGGAGCGTTTTACCGGGATGATGTTGGAGCATTATGCGGGTCATCTGCCTTTATGGTTGGCGCCAGTTCAGGTGGTGGCGATGACAATTACTGATCGACAGCAGTCATATGTGACCGAAATAGTAGAAAAATTGCAAAAAATGGGCATTAGAGCGATTTCGGACTTGAGAAATGAGAAGATCGGCTTTAAAATCCGCGAACACACTATTTCTCGGGTTCCTTACCTTTTGGTGATTGGGGATCGAGAAATGGCCGATCAGACAGTCGCGGTGCGCACCTCGCAAGGTGGGCAGGTCGCTGTTTTAGATTTTGAAAAATTTGTTGCCAAGGTGGATGTCGAAATTGACACCAAGGCCCAGACTGGAGGAATTAACAATTAGCTCAAAGCGAACTCGGGTTAATCAACAAATCCGTGTACCAAAGGTACGTTTAATTGATGCAGATGGCGCTCAGGTTGGTATAGTAGCCACCGATGATGCGATTTTAAAAGCTCAAGCAGCGAGCTTGGATTTGGTCGAGATATCACCGAATGCGGAGCCTCCGGTTTGTCGGATTATGGATCACGGCAAATACTTATTTGAATTACGTAAGCGCCGTCAGTCAGCAAAGCGCAAGCAAAAAGTGGTTCAGGTGAAAGAAGTGAAGTTTAGGCCGGGAACAGATATTGGTGACTATAATGTCAAGCTGCGTAAGATTGTTAGCTTTTTAGAGCGAGGCGATAGGGTGAAGGTTGCTTTACGTTTTCGCGGTCGAGAAATGCAACATAGAGAGCTGGGACTTGAACTGTTAAACCGCTTGAAGGGCGATTTGCCTGAGAATTTGGTCGTGGAGCAAGAACCGAAATTGGAAGGGCGACAGATGACCATGGGTTTGTCGCTTGGAAAAGTGGATAAACCAAAATCAAAGGGGCAAAAAGATGCCAAAGTTGAAGACTAATCGTGGCGCTGCGAAGCGCTTTAAACGTACTGGGAAAGGAATGTTGAAACGCCGACGTGCTTTTCGCAATCATATCTTGACGAAAAAAGCCCAAAAGCTTAAGCGTCAGTTCCGGGCTTTGCCGCAAGTGAAAAAATGTGATGTGGCTGCTATTGAGAAAATGTTATAACACTGAACGTGTTGGAGAAAAATTATGCCTAGAGTAAAACGAGGGGTTACTGCAAAAGCCCGTCACAAAAAAGTCATGAAAGCTGCCAAAGGTTATTACGGTGCGCGTAGCCGCGTTTACCGAGTTGCCAAGCAAGCGGTTATTAAAGCAGCACAATATGCTTATCGTGATCGACGTCAGCGCAAGCGCCAGTTTAGAGCGCTATGGGTTGTGCGTATCAATGCGGCGGCACGTAAGTTTGATTTATCTTATAGTCGTTTTATGCACGGCCTTAAAAAATCGAATATCGAGTTGGATCGTAAAGTGCTAGCGGATATCGCTGTGCACGATGAAGCGGCCTTTGCCAAATTGGCTGAGCAGGCCAAGCAAGGTTTAGGCGCTTAATCATTTGCCGATCAAGTTTGATTAAAGAAAGCCGCCTAGTGCGGCTTTCTTTTTATCTGTTATTATATTTGTTTTCATAGCGGTGATCAGGGAAAAAAATGCAGCAACAATTAAGCAGTTTATTAGACGGCGCGCGCCAAGCCATTACTCAAGCGATTGATGAGGCGGCGATCGAGCAAATTCGCGTAAGTTATTTAGGTAAAAAAGGCGAATTGACCCAACTGTTAAAGGGCGTAAGTCAGTTGCCGGTTGAGGAGCGTCCAAAGCTCGGTCAAGCGATTAATCAGGCCAAGCAAGAATTGCAAACATTGTTAAATCAACGCAGCAATGACTTACGTCAGCATGCCTTGGAGCAACAATTAAAAGCGCAAACTATTGATGTGACCCTGCCAGGTCGTGGTCTGGCGCAAGGCACTTTGCATCCGATTACTCGAGTGCGTCAGCGTTGTGTGGAGTTATTTGCTAGCATGGGTTTTGCCGTGGCTGAAGGACCTGAAATCGAAGATGACTATCATAACTTTGAGGCGTTAAATTTCCCAGAAAATCATCCGGCACGTGACACGCAAGATACTTTTTATTTTGCCGATGGGCGTTTATTACGAACGCACACTTCACCCGCGCAAATTCGAGTCATGCAAGATTCAGCGCCGCCGCTACGTATTATCACCCCAGGTCGAGTGTTTCGTTGTGACTCTGATCAAACCCACACGCCGATGTTCCATCAGCTGGAAGGTTTTGCGGTAGATGTTGATATTACCTTTGCTGATTTAAAAGGTATTTTACAGGACTTTTTCAATCAGTTTTTTGAAACCGAATTAACCTTACGGTTTCGGCCTTCATTTTTCCCATTTACCGAACCTTCGGCAGAAGTGGACATTCAATATAAAACTAAAACCGGCGATACCGCATGGTTGGAGGTTTTAGGTTGTGGCATGATTCATCCGAATGTATTAACCAATGTAAAGATTGATCCCGATAAATATTCTGGCTTTGCTTTTGGTTTGGGTTTAGATCGGATGGCCATGTTACGTTACGGCGTTAATGATTTACGCTTATTTTTTGAAAATGATTTGCGATTTTTAGAGCAATTCTAATTAGTTTGCGGCAGGAGATATTATGAGACTCAGTGAAAAATGGTTGCGTGAATGGGTGAATCCAAATATTTCAACCCAGCAATTAGCCGAGCAATTAACCATGGCAGGACTTGAGGTTGACACTTGTCTGCCAGTGGCAGGTGAGTTTTCTAAGGTGGTAGTGGGTTTGGTTGAATCAGCAACACCGCATCCGGATGCCGATCGACTGCGAGTTTGTGAGGTAAATGTGGGTAAAGAAACCGTCACAATAGTTTGCGGGGGCGTTAATGTGCGTGCTGGTTTAAAAGTTCCAGTGGCTTTGGTGGGTGCGATATTACCAGGTGATTTTAAAATTAAAAAAAGTAAATTACGTGGCGTGGAATCAAACGGCATGATTTGTTCTACCGATGAATTAGGCTTAGGTGAGGGTCCGGCAAAAAGCATTATGGAATTACCTAATGATATCGAGATTGGCACTAATGTTCGGGATTGTTTGCAGCTTGATGATCAAAGTATTGATATTGAATTAACGCCGAATCGAGGTGATTGTTTAAGCGTGCGCGGTATTGCGAGAGAATTAGCCGTAAGCAATCAAGCGAAATTGATCGCTCCTGATTGGTCAGCAGTTGGGGCGACTTTAACCGATACTTTACCTGTAAAAATAATGGCAGAGTCTGCTTGCGGTCGTTATGTGGGGCGTATTATTCGCAATCTAAATCCCAAACCATGTAGCCCAATTTGGCTGCAAGAACGTTTGCGTCGCAGCGGGCTGCGCAGCATTCATCCGGTGGTAGATGTAACAAATTATGTGATGTTAGAGCTTGGTCAGCCGATGCATGCGTTTGATTTAAATAAATTAGATGGTGAAATTCAAGTTCGGTTTGCTAAAAAAGGCGAAACTATCAAATTAATTGATGAGCAAGAGATTAATTTAATGCCTGAAACTTTAATTATTGCCGATCGCAAAAAACCACAGGCAATTGCCGGCGTGATGGGTGGTTTTGACTCTGCGGTTAGCGATCAAACTACGGATATTTTTTTAGAAAGCGCTTTTTTTGATGCGGCTGTGGTGCGTGCAAGCGCCAAACAGTATGGCTTAAATTCCGATTCTTGTTATCGTTTTGAGCGCGGAGTTGATTTTGAATCGCAAACGGCTGCGATTGAACGTGCTACGCAAATACTGCTGGAAATAATGGGCGGCAAAGCAGGACCTATTATTGAAGCAACTGCAGATAGTGCATTGCCGCAACGACCAAAAATTAAATTGCGTCGTGGGCAAATTCAACGTTTGCTGGGGATTGAAATTAAAAGTGCCGAGGTTGAACATATCTTAACGGCCTTAGGCATGACTCTAACGGCAATCGATTCGGGTTGGGAAGTGATGGCGCCAAGCTACCGATTTGATATTAATATCGAGATGGATTTAATTGAAGAGTTGGCGCGTGTTTATGGTTACAACCAAATCCCAACGCAATCTATGCGTGCGAATTTAACGCCGCTGCCACAACCGGAGTTGGAATTATCAAGCTTGCGGTTAAAAGAAGTATTGGCCGATCGAGGTTATTCTGAAGTCATTACGTATAGTTTTGTTGATGCTAAGCTGCAGAGCTTATTGGATCCCGAGCAAAAACCATTAAGCCTAGCCAACCCTTTGTCGGCAGATTTGAGTGTAATGCGCAGCAGTTTATGGCCGGGTTTGATTAACGTTACTTGCTACAATCAGAATCGCCAGTGTGCCCGTCAGCGCTTATTTGAAATGGGTTTAAGCTTTCGTGAGCAGGGTGGAGAATGTGTGCAGGAAGCTTATTTGGGAATGGTAGCGATCGGTGCCTTAAATCCTAAGCAATGGGGTGAGAAATCGCGTGCGGTTGATTTTTTTGATATGAAAGCGGATGTGATGGCTTTACTTAATATAAGTGGTAATGGTGATCATTTTCACTGGCAGCCTGCTAGTCATCCGGCCTTGCATCCAGGGCAGACGGCAGGACTTTATTGCCAAGATGAACTGATTGGCTATTTAGGCAGCTTGCATCCTAGTTTGTTGCGAGAGCTTGGTTTAAATGCCACACCGATCCTGTTTGAAGCTCAGCTAGCTCCGATGAAAATTGCCAAACTCCCTGATTACAAATCAATTTCTAAATTTCCGACGGTGCATCGTGATTTAGCTTTGGTGGTAGATCGAAGCCTGCTCTCTGCCAGACTCATTGAAATCATTCAAAAAAACTCTGGATCGATATTGAACAAAGTTGAAATTTTTGATATCTATCAGGGACAAGGCATCGAAATTGATAAAAAAAGTATAGCATTGGGCTTGACCTTTCAGGATGCATCCCGCACTCTAAGAGATGAAGAAATAAATGATGTTATTCATAATATTATCAGTACACTTGAAGAAAAAGTTAACGCTAAACTGAGGACCTAAGACAATGGCACTAACTAAAGCAGATCTAGCAGAGCACTTGTTTAATGTGCTTGGGCTGAACAAACGTGAAGCCAAAGAGCTGGTCGAGCAATTTTTTGAAAGCATCCGGGCTTCTTTGGAGCGCGGCGAAGTGGTTAAACTTTCAGGGTTTGGCAATTTTAATTTGCGTGATAAAAATGCACGGCCGGGAAGGAATCCCAAGACCGGTGAAGAAATTCCAATTACTGCACGTCGTGTGGTAACCTTTCGTGCTGGTCATAAACTGAAATCCAGGGTGGAGAACTATGAGCCAAAAGAGGAAGTCGAGTAGTACAACGGATTTACCTCCGATACCGGAAAAAATATATTTTACGATTGGTGAGGTGGCAAAGCTCTGTCAATTAAAGCCACACGTGTTACGGTATTGGGAACAAGAATTTCCTCAGCTTAATCCCTCGAAGCGTCGAGGCAATCGCCGTTATTACCAACGCCGCGATGTGATTTTAATTCGTCGTATTCGCAATTTATTGTATATGCAAGGTTATACAATAGAAGGCGCACGTCAGCAATTAATGAGCGAAGTGGCAAAGCAAAAAACCGAAACCAAGCCTTCAACCAAGCTTATTCGCGAAGCCGTTCAAGAACTTGAAAAGCTTGCAGCCGAACTGCAAGAAGCCTAACAGTTGGGGTCAAGTCTTGAAT
>JAHZKQ010000047.1 GCA_022600315.1 Gammaproteobacteria bacterium | reverse complement strand
GCGGCATTAACAAATTGTTCAATCGAGTCTTTAGTGCTTGATAAAGTTTTCTGTTTATTTTTAAGATTGGTAGTTGCTAGCCGATATAACTGCGCAAGCCCTGCTTGTGCTTGGAAGATTCCTTGCCCCAAGACAGGGGTGTCTTGGCGGTTAACGGGTGTTGAGTTTGGTTTTGCAGGTTCGGGGATAAGGCAGCCTAAGACTAATGTTTGATAACTTTCAACAAGGCCATATTCATTAAGTTTTTTGCCGAGTTGTTGGCTGATATTAAGAGCAGTCTCTTTTATTTCTTGCGTTGCCTGTTCTAGAAACTGTTCAAAACCCACCTCAAAGTCTCGTGGCTTTTTATCTACCGTGCGTTCTCGAGCTTGTAACCCAGCATGGTAAGCAGCAGATAAAATGTTGGCATAAGTCAAAAAATCTTTTACGAGTTGGTGGTGGCTGCGCAAAGTATCTTTAAACTCACTGGCGCTTGCCTCTGCCGTGCTGGATGTGGCTTGTGAGTTGCTACCTTGTTTTTCATATTTTTTTCTTAGATGTGGGGGAATGCGAGATTTTGATTTTAAGCCTGAATTTGAACCTGAATCTGAACTTCGTGTTCTGCGGGACATAGTTTTTCTCCTGAAATAAAAGGTAATTGCAAGGTGTGATTATTGTACCGCTACTGTGCGTTAGCGCAAGACTTAACCGTGGAATTCTAGCATCAGGTTGATCAAGTTGACATAATTTTGCATATCGCCAACGGCGGTGTTGGCGCCGGTCATATTAATTTGAGGGAAGCTGATACCAAAGCCATAAGTGAGTTTAAGATTAACCCCTTTGGCGATTGGATGCTCGGTACCTAGATAGAAGAAATAGGTATTGGCTGCAGGTAGACCAATGGTTCTTGTGCGTAGCGGCACTGGGTTGCCATCCCAGACAAATGCACTGATAAAGGCCCAGTGAGGATTATATTGAAATCGAGTACCGAGAGACATATAAAGCGAATTAAAATAATCCATGGTAGTGACCAATCTACCGACCGCCGTGTTGTCTAACACTAAGTCTTTAAATATATTCCATTGGATATATTTAATGGTGGCACTTAAGGCCCATTGGCGGGTTAAGATGCGTAAAAAATGCAGTGACCATGTCGCAGGTAAGGGCACATTGGTAATTAATCGGTTGCCAGTTACTCCAGCGCGATCACTGGTGCCGCGTGCGGCGCGATTGGCGACTGCAGAATAATAACTTAGATCGAGAAAGGTTTTAGGGTTAATCATATAGGCTAAACCGGCATCCCAACCTAGACTCCAAGACTGTACTCGTTCATACAGCATCGAGCCTAGAAATACCGACGATAAAACTCCACGGCTTAGATAATCGGCATCAAGTCCAGCACCAAAGGCTAAATGTTTCGTGAGTTGAAAGGAGAATTTTGGACTTAAATCAAAACCCTTTAAATTCGTTTCTACTGAGATCGCATTTAGAAAAGAAGCTTGTGGAAATTTCAAGTCGGCATAGATTGATTGAGTTAAGCTCACCGAAGCAACAAAGCGCTTGTTAAATCGAACGGCATAAAGAAATTCAGGCACAGTATCGTAGGTCTGACTTTTGGCCGATCCGGCCACACCGTTCGCGGTGCCATTGTATTTTAAGTTAGCAAAAACGCCAGTAGCACCAAAAATTACTTTATATTTTTTAACCGTATTTAAAGTGGCTGGGTTGCTATAACCCAAGGGGGTAAAAGTCTGATAAGCGGCGGCAAAACTTGCAGAACTGAAAACTAACAGGCCCAGTAGGAAATACTTAAAAAAAACCTTCCTTGTATTTTTTAGCATAGTCCAAATCCCGCGGACAAGTGATAACTTGCTAATAATATCAGTAAATAAAAGATTTTAAAAATCGCTTAAATATTAAACGTTTTTTTGACGATTCAAGGCGTAAATGATTAATGGAATAATGGTAAAAATTACCACGCCACCAATTAATATCCCCTCGTAAACAAAGGTATTTCCAATAGGGATAACATTAGGTGGTAAAAACCCGAGTGCAATGGCAATAACGCAAGTCAAGATACCCAGTATGCCAGCAATCCAAATACCCACAGGGCCGCCGGGAATCCGATAGGCCAGAGGATTTTTTGCGGTTTTAAAGCGTAATTTAATTCCAGCGGCAAAGAAAAATACGTAAAATAATAACGCCAGTTGTGAAGTTAAATCGCTTAATATCCAGTACGATGTGCTAATTGATTTAAATACCAAAAATAAACTACAAATTGCAATCACTAAAATAAGTTGCACTAATAAAATAGCCACCGGGACATTTTTTTTATTGCGTTGCTGTAACCACTTAGCAGCACAACCATCATCGGCGGCAATGGCTAAACCTTTGGAAGGACCAATAACCCACGCGGCAATTGCACCAAAACTGCCTAAGACAATTAATATAATGATTAGCGGTAAAGCCCAAGCAAGATGGGCGTGAGTTAAAAATAATTTAAAGGCTTGGTCTAAGCCACTGACAAT
>JAHZKQ010000046.1 GCA_022600315.1 Gammaproteobacteria bacterium | reverse complement strand
ATGGCTATGCAATTTGATGATGAAGCAAAAGAAGAGTTGGAGTGTATTTTACAGGATATTAGTGAAGAAATTCGTAATGATCCGGAAATTCGCGAACGACTACATGATGATCCAAATTATCTTTGTGTGATGCTTGAAGAGCATGGGATTGATACCAAGAAATTGCCGCAGGAAGTCTTAGAGGGTATTGCGGCAGGCCATGTGGGCCCTCAAGGCGCGTATTTTGGTGGTCTGCGAGTTGATAAGGGGATTGATAAAGATGGTTGGTAAAATTATTGGTGGTGATGATTAAGAGGATAAAAAAATGACTGATAAAGTAAAGATTTCTAAAGAAACTGCAGAGCAAGTTGGTAAAGCCTTGCAAGCAATTCATGAAGAAGTTAAAGATGATCCTGAGGCGCGTAAATTATTCGAGGAAAATCCAGGCGCGATGTTGCAAAAACATGGTGTGGATACTAGAAAGTTGCCAACTCAAGTTTTAGAGGATATTGCCGGCGGTATTATCTCGCCAAATAATAATCCATTTGGCGGTGGTAATGGTCTTTTTGGCGGCAACAACAATGGTGGCGGTGGCGGTAATAGGTATGTTATTTTTTAAATTCGCAAGGACTCCTGGACAATCTGCGACAGTTCTTTAAATACTCTAGGTGAACCGGCAATGATATTACCGGTTTGCAGATAATTCTGTTCCCCGGTAAAGTCACTTAATAAACCACCAGCTTCTTTAATTAATAATGCGCCAGCAGCCATATCCCATGGTTTTAACGCAGCCTCCCAAAAGCCATCGAGTCGTCCGGCAGCAACATAAGCTAAATCTAAAGCAGCAGCTCCAGCACGACGTACGCCTTGTGCTTGGGGCAATACATTTTGGAAGGTGGTTAAAAATGGTTGCAGGTGAGCTTGTTCGCGAAACGGAAAACCCGTGCCGATTAAACTTTTGGTTAGCTTTTTGGTATTGCTAACACGAATTCGGCGTTGATTTAATTGCGCACCTTGTCCGCGAGAAGCAGTAAACATCTCTTGGCTCAGTGGATCGTAAACCAAAGCCACTTCCAGTTGATTGCGATGCTGCATGGCAATTGATATGGCAAATTGTGGAAAGCCGTGTACAAAATTAGCCGTGCCGTCTAAAGGATCGATAATCCAGCAGCACTCATTACCCTCTTGTTTGCCCGCTTCCTCGCTTAAGATGCTGTGGTCAGGGTAACTTTTGCGGATGATGCTAATGATTTCCTGTTCGGCTAATAAATCTGCTTGGGTGACCAGATCATTGGGATTTTTCTCATTAACCTCGAGCCGATCGAGATGGTCGAAGAATTGCACCAGGATTTTACTAGCACTGCGAGCCGCTTGAATGGCGATATTGAGCATAGGATGCATGATTGATTATACCGTGGTTTATTTTGAGAGGCAGAGGATAGCAAAACTGCAGCAGTTTCGATAGAGTGGACGGGTTGATTTTAGCATTAAATGGGAACGTAATGACTACATTATCTGATATTCGCATTGTTTTAACTGAACCCAGCCACCCTGGCAATATTGGCGCAGCGGCTAGAGCCATGAAAGCGATGGGGCTTTGTCAGCTTTATTTGGTGAATCCCGCCAAGTTTCCACACGTTGAAGCTACTGCGCGGGCTTCAGGGGCGGATGATCTTTTAGCTAAGGCAAAAGTGGTCAGTTCGTTGCAAGAAGCCTTGGCGGGCTGCAAGCAAAGTTATGCGGCTAGTGCCAGAGTCAGACACTTGCAGTGGCCTTTGTTAGATCCACGTGCGTTTAGTAGCGAAGTGGTATCCAGTCAGTTTGAATCGGTTGCTGTGGTGTTTGGTCGAGAGCATAGCGGCCTGACTAACACCGAGCTTGAGCTTTGTCAGCGACAGATTCATATTCCGAGCTTGCCAGAATTCAGTTCATTAAATTTAGCGCAAGCGGTCCAAGTGATCGCCTATGAGTTGCGAATGGCTAAACTGGCAAAGTTACCGCCAGCAACGAGTAAGCAAAGAGAGCTATTAGCGCATGATGAGCTAGAGGGATTTTATGAACAGCTGCAAACCACTTTAACCGCTATTGAATTTATCGATATCAAGCAGCCAAAAAAACTGATGACGCGCTTACGGCGACTATTTAATCGTGCTGAAATTGATAAGACGGAAATAAATATTTTAAGAGGTATTCTTTCAACTGTTATGAAGCGGGTAGAAAAGGTATAATTTCGCTTAGGGCGACAGGGAAAGGAGTCTAGCGTGGCCGATTCATCGGGGCCATTAATTCCGGCAGAGCAATCACTGCCAGAACTTACGTTTAAAGTTTTTGTGCTGGGTATTTTATTGGCAGCACTTTTGGCGGCATCGAATATTTATTTGGCATTAAAGCTGGGCGTTACCATTGCTGCCTCAATTCCAGCTTCTGTTATTGCAATTGGAGTGTTGCGCTTTTTTCGGCGCTCTAATGTTTTGGAGAGTAATATTGTCCAGACTTGTGCATCAGCGGGTGAGGGGGTAGCGGCTGCGATTTCATTTGTATTGCCGGCGATGATTTTATTGCGTTTATGGAATCATTTTCCCTATTGGGAAACTGTTTGCATTACTTTGTTAGGTGGCATATTAGGTGTTTTTTATTCAGTGCCATTGCGACGAGTGTTATTAAATTTGCCTAATCTAAGGTTTCCAGAAGGCACGGCAATTGGTAATGTATTGCGTGCTAGCGCTAGTGGCAAGGGCCAATTAAAGTTATTAATTCAGGGCGGCTCGACAGCCGGTTTAATTACTTTTTTGCAAACCGGTTTAAAAATTTTATCGAGTAACATACAAACTTGGACGGTAAGTAATTCCTTGGTGTTTGGTATGGGCTGGGGTTTAACGCCCGCCACTTTAGCGGCAGGTTATATTGTTGGCTTTGAAGTGGCAGTCAGTCTGGCGGTGGGTTTGGCAGTTGGCTGGCTGATTATTTTGCCGTGGTTGGGGGTACATTATGGTTGGGTAAGCCGCTTACACAACCCTTATTTAATTGCGCAAAGTTTATGGTCGAGTAAATTGCGTTATGTTGGTGTGGGTGTGATGCTGGTGGGTGGAATTTGGACTTTATTTCGCTTATTGAAGCCTCTAGTAGAGGGTCTTAAAATATCCTTTCGGGCTGCCGGTAAAAATGAATTGATGGATGTAGCGATTCGGCTTAGAACCGATCGGGATATGCCTTTAGGCTATTTAGCCACGTTATTGAGTTTAATGGCCGTATTGGTTTATAGTTATGCGGTTTATTTTTTGAAAATTAATGATATTGTAAGCGCGACAAGTTTTATCTATTACTTGGCTTTTTTCACTTTAGTTTATATTTTGGCAGCGGGATTTTTTGTTAGTGTAATCTGCGGTTATTTTACCGGCTTGGTCGGCTCTTCAAATAACCCTTTATCAGGGGTTTTGTTAATTTCTATCTTGTTATTAGGTTCAATATTTTT
>JAHZKQ010000045.1 GCA_022600315.1 Gammaproteobacteria bacterium | reverse complement strand
CGACGCTGTCTTCAGATAGGAATAGATTATTTAATTGCACGTCATTAAATAACGGGGTCAAGTCTTGCTCCCAACTACGGTATTGCACGCCCCACAAATTAACTTATAAAATCATAAACCCCAATAGCCGGAGTGGGTTTTATGAAAATTTATGGATTTAGTTTGATCGAGTTAATGATTGTGGTGGCGATTATTGGCATTTTGGTGGGCTTGGCTTTACCTTCCTATCGAAATTATACTAAACGTGCACATTATACTGAAATCGTTCAGGCTGCTGCACCCTACAAAATTGGTGTTGAAGAATGCTTTCAAACTCATGGTGAGTTAAAAGATTGTGATGCAGGAAAGCACGGCATTCCTTTAACACTTAACCTAACCAAAACTAAAAGTCTCATTAAAAAAATATCAGTTAAAAATGGCGTGATTGCTATCGTGCCACAAAAAAAATATGGCATAGAATCTAAGCATAATTACAAATTAACCCCGAATATTGAAGATCATGCCTTACATTGGACCGCAACCGGTGGTGCTGTGCAGGCAGGTTATGCAAAACAATAGTTTACTCCTGGCCTTGCAGCAGAAAAATTTAATTCCAAAAGCTGTCCTTAAAAAATTAGATGCACAATTACGGCTTGGTCAATTGCTAGAATGCCAACGCTTAAATACTGATAAAGTAGCTGAAGCATTAGCAGATTATTTTGGCTTAGACTATATTGAATTGAACAACTTATCAGTTGATACGATTCCTTTTGAACTGATTCCTCAACAACAGTTACAACAGCACTTAATCTTACCCATAAAACTCACTGGCTCAATATTGCATATTGCTATTGCTGACCCTGCAGATCTTTATGCTTTAGAAAATATGCGCTTTAAAATTAATTACCAGCTTAAAGTCACATTTGCAAACTATAATATCATTGCTAAATTATTAAATGATTACCATAGCCAAACTATCTACCCATTATTTAAGAAGCATCAAGTTAATACTCCAGCTATTGAACGCTTAGCGCAACAAATCTTTAATGATGCTATTTGCAAAGGTGCCTCAGATATCCATCTTGAAGCTTATAAAAATTACTACCGTGTTCGGATTCGTATTGATGGACTACTTTCTGAAATCATTCAACTCGATACAGCCTTCAGCCATAATATTATTAGTCGGCTAAAAGTGCTAGCTGGGCTTGATATTACTGAGCAGCGCCTACCCCAAGACGGACGTTTTACTATTAATACTCCATATGGCCTAACCCGTGAATGCCGCTTAAATTGTTGCCCAACTTTATACGGCGAAAAATTAGTTATACGCTTGCTAAATGCCAATCAACGGGCGCTCAATATCAGTGAATTAGGCATGCCAGATAACTTACAAAAGACTTTTAAACAAGCTATTACTAAACCACAAGGCTTGATTCTAGTAACGGGCCCCACCGGCAGTGGCAAGACAATTACCCTGTACGCGGCCTTAAAATATATTGCTGACATTACTAAAAATATTAGCAGCATCGAAGATCCCGTGGAAATTTCTCTGGAAAATATCAATCAAATTAATGTCAATCATAAAATTAATTTAAATTTTGCTACTGTATTACGCGCATTATTACGTCAAGATCCAGATGTCATTATGCTGGGTGAAATTCGTGATTCAGAAACAGTCAAAATGGCGATTAATGCTGCGTATACCGGGCATTTAGTATTAGCTACCCTGCATACCAATAGCGCCGCAGAATCATTAATCCGATTATTAAATATGGGAGCTGAACCTTACAATCTTGCTAATTCATTAACACTAATTGTTGCCCAGCGTCTAATCCGCAAACTTTGCCGACATTGCAAGCAAAGCACTCATCCACATATTGCCATACCAAAAAACAAATTTATAAAATTAAATCCCAAAATTTATAAAGCCCGCGGCTGTAAACATTGCCAGCAAGGCTATCAAGGCCGATGTGGTATTTTTGAAATGCTAGTCATGAATAATATAACCCAGCAAAAAATTAGCGCGCTAAGCAATATAGAAATTACCGAATATCTTAAGCAACAAACCACGCAAACGCTTTGGCAAGCTGCCATTGCACAGGTGAATAATGGCCAAACCAGCTTGGAGGAAATTTATCGTGTTGCCTTACCACCAGCATAACCGAAAGTTTTATTGGCAAGGCATCGATCACTTAGGCAATCGACGTCGTGGTTTTGAGTATGCCATAAATCAAGAGCAGCTAACTCACTTGCTAAAACAGCAACACATCGTGCCCATTGAGATCAAAGCGGATTTTTGGAGTTACTCAAAAACAAAAATTACCAAAAAAACTATTCATGATTTTACCCGCCAACTGGCTAATCTATTAAACGCAGCCATTCCATTAGCCAATGCACTCAAACTATTAATGCAAACCAGCCCACCAAACTTTCGTGCATTATTACATCGCCTTCATCACTTAATCAATAGTGGCTTAACATTCAGTAAAGCACTAGCAAATTATCCACGCTATTTTGACGAAGTCTATTGCCAATTAGTTGCCGCCGGCGAGCGCACCGGCACACTCAATAATATTTTATCTCAGCTAGCCGATTATGCTGAACGGATTGATAAACTGCAACGAAAAATACGCGGCGCACTTTATTATCCATTAAGTATTTTAATTGTGGCAATAATTGTGACTTATGCAATGTTGGTTTTTGTAGTGCCACAATTTGAGGAAGTTTTTACAAGTTTTGGTGCTGACTTGCCCGCCTTTACTCAGTGTGTCGTAGCCTTAGCGCGTTATCTTAAGCAATACAGTTTCAGCTTGTTGATTACTGTTAGTCTAACAATCATTGGCCTTCGCATGATTTATTTAAAACAACCAAAATTAAAATACTCTTGGCAAAAGCTGCTATTAAACTTACCCGGCATAAAATTAATATTGATTCACGCCGAGCTTTCCCGCTGGGCGCGCGTGCTAGCAACTTTACATAACGCTAATATTCAATTACCACAGGCATTAACTGCAGCTGCCAAAGTTATCCGCAATGGACCGTTACGTAAAAATTTCCTGCGCTTAAGTCAAGATATTCAGTTGGGCTTGTCTTTACAACAAGCACTTAGCAGTCAGGATTATCTACCTGAACGGCTGCAACAATTACTAGCCGCCGGAGAAAAATCTAGTCAGCTTGCCATAACTTTTACCCATATTGCTAATCAACTACAGCAACAACTGGATACCGAGCTTAACCACTTGAGCAAATTGCTTGAGCCTGCCATTATGGTAGTGTTAGCGATAATAACCGGTGGATTAATTATTGCCATGTATTTACCGGTCTTTAATATTGGCACCGCAATTTAGGAAAACGCATGGACTTAATCTTCACTCATCCCGCTTTGGCTTACACATTGATCATCATTATTGGCCTAATCATCGGCAGTTTTATTAATGTAATTATTTGGCGCTATCCGCAAATGTTAAAACGCGCCTGGCATGCTGAATGCTTAGAATTTCTTGGCAAAATCGCCACCACGCCCGACACCAAAATCAACCTCTGTTGGCCACGATCACATTGCCGGCATTGTAAAAAAAATATTAAAATCTGGGATAATATTCCCATATTGAGTTATCTATGGTTAAAGGGCCGTTGCCGGCATTGTCAGCAACGTATTTCATTAAGCTACCCATTAGTTGAACTAATGACAGTAGCAATTACACTTGTGATTGTGATGCAATTTGGTGTCGATTGGTTAACATTAGCGGCATTAATTTTTAGCTGGACACTGATTACACTAACTGTGATTGATATCAACACCCAACTCTTACCTGATGGTTTAACTCTAGGCTTATTGTGGTTAGGTTTATTAGCCAGCACCATGAATTTAATTACCACCCCGCAAGATGCGATCTTCGGGGCTATTATTGGTTATACT
>JAHZKQ010000044.1 GCA_022600315.1 Gammaproteobacteria bacterium | reverse complement strand
CATTGCTATATTAAATAAATTGCCAAAAATTAAAAAAAACAGAGCTACGCACCCCATAAAAATAAGAAATTTTTGTGGGGACCCAAAATGGAGTTTATGGTAAATATATTGAAATTTAACACTGGCCTGTATTGTGCTTGGCTTCATCACCGCACTCATAAAGGGGAATAACATAGCAACCCCTATCATTTGTACAATACCCAAGAGCATTGTTAGTGGAATTATATAGTAAAGCCTCTTTTTTAATTCGGGGTCTAAAATATGAATTATATCTCGTATAAATTTAATCATTATTAATCACTTTTACCCTTGCTGATTTGGTACGTACCATTTTAGCAAATATTTTTCTCAAGTTGGTTTTTCGAACAAAGCGAACACATACTTTCGTCCACGGAAATTGATGGCGATATATAACTTTCTCTTTGAGAATTGCTGTATTCACCAAATATCACATAAAAATATTCTAATCAACATACAGAAACTACTACTTCTATTTCGTAATATCCCCCTGTAACACTCACTCGACCAAGTCCCAGCTCATCGGAGTACCACGCATAACTGCCTTCACAACTTTTTTACCTATTAACTGATCAATAAACTTCGGAGGAAGCCCATATCCTGGCCTAATAGTTCGCAAATTTTCCTCAGTTAATACTTGCCCCTGCTCAATATCCTCACAAATATAAAGAGTTCTCCTAAAAGTAGCGGAACCTTTTTCCTCTGATGTAGCCCCCACATGAATTTTACCAAGTGCTTGCCACGCGTTATAAGTCTCGCTAACCAATGCTTTCAACTCATCTTTATCTAGTGAAAATGCTGAATCAACACCACCATCACCACGAGATAGTGTGAAATGTTTTTCAATAACGCAGGCCCCTAAGGCAACACTTGCAACTGGCACAGCAATACCCATAGTATGGTCAGAAAGACCAACAAGACAATTAAACATATCACTTAATGCAGGAATTGTCTTAATGTTACATGCATTATATGGAGCCGGGTATGCGCTAGTGCACTTTAAAAGTGCAAATGCTTCACACCCCGCCTCCCTTATTGTACTAACAATTAACCTCAAATCATCAGCTGACGCCATGCCCGTAGAAATGATCAAAGGCTTACCCGTTTGCGCAACCTTTTTTATTAGTCGTACATCTGTATTTTCAAATGACGCAATCTTATATGCAGGCACATCAAGCTCTTCTAAAAAATCTACAGCAGTATCATCAAAGGGTGTACTGAAACAAATGATTCCCTTTTCTTTAGCTCTGTCCATAATCGGCTTATGCCACTCCCAGGGCGTATGCGCCTCATGATATAGCTCATATAAATGACGACCAAACCATAAACTATCTTTGTCACTAATGGTAAATTCAGGCCTATTGATATTAAGCGTCATCGTGTCAGCTGTATAGGTTTGCAATTTAACTGCATCGGCGCCTGCTTCGGCTGCGGCATCAACAAGATCAAGCGCTCGGTCTAACGATTGGTTATGATTCCCCGACATTTCAGCAATTATAAATGGCTTTTTGTTCACGCCAACTACTGTCTTATTTATTCGCATTTCATTCATATTACTTCTCTCAATAGACAACTGTGTAATCAAGCATGGCTCTCATGCAGCACAACATTCAATTTTTATTATATATTTTCTATTCTTATATAAAAAATACGCAGGGTACCGCTCATTATCAGCAATTCTTAGTAAATTAAATTGATCAGCTATAGTTTTATCTATATCTAATTGACTATCTTCCGCTGACCTTTTAGGGAAATATGTTGGTTCCCCATGCTGTTTTATACCAGTCACTCCTCCGCTCTTATAATTCCTAATAAATTTTAGGCATAACTCTATTGTTTTATGCGCCTGTTTTTCTCGAATTTCATGCACTAACTCATGCCCTAGCAGTCTTATTTGATCAACTAAATATATGTCACCGCTATCTACACCCTTTGCACATTCAAAAAGCGTTATAGGAATACAGTTAAGGCCATCTAATATTTGCCATGTGACTGGTGACCACCCTCGCCCTTGCGGTAAAGCACTGGCATGCACCACAAGATTATGTTTATGGAGTGACAAATGCTTAGGTTTCAGCAGTTGTCCGCAGCTAAGAATCAATAATATTTCACCATTCGTGAGCTGATCAACATCAAAACATACTCGTGTATCGAAACCCTGCTCCTGCAGCATATCTACTAAGTGCTCAATATAGTGAATCATCCAGCTCGATTTTTCAGTAATAATATCAACTTTCATATATTTTTTTAATAACCCGCTCTACACCATACTCATCGACATATATTTTTCCATATTTTGACATTTTATCCAAGACCTTACTGTTCAATGAAAGATTTATTTTATTTATACTTTTTCCTAAATCACTTTCAGTTCGCAAGTCCCCAAGATAAACACCCGCATCTGAATCATCAATGCTCGCACATATATCTCCTTGATTGTCTGCAATCTTATATACGAAGGAAGGAACACCAATACACAAACGCTCTAATACACTAACTCCTCCAGCACCGACTACAAAATCTATTCTAGCTAATAATTCATAATAATTTTTAGGGCTTACCTCAACGACAACTTTTTCACTGGCATCAAACTTTTTAATTAAATACTTTGACTCTTTATTATTCATTCCGACAACCAAAATAATTGATAAAATAGACGATAGTCCGGCGAGGATATCAGTAATTCGTCCTGAATATCTACCAGCATCTACTCCACCCATAAACACTAAGCAACTAAAGGCTTCTCTCTGAGGCAGCTGATAATTTGAAGCTCGCCGCCTTCTTGCACTTATAACGCCAGGTGAAAGTAATGCATATTCTGCACCGCAAAGCACCTTACAACCCTGCGAAACTAAGCCATTATAGCGATTTTTACTATTTTTATAATAGTTGTGGTCAATCAAAATTTCACAATTATGTTTTCGATTAGCCAGATCATCTATTACAACCAATTTATTTACATAGTGCTTAATTTGATTCTGCCATCTTATATCTAAGCTATAGTGGTCTACAATTAATACGTCAATATTTTCTATTTTCTGCAGTTTAGTTTTAACTTGGTTTACTTCAATATCATGACCTTCGCCAAGCCATTGCTCATATATTGAATCTTTATGTTTTATCTGCTCACATTTATCAACACACAAGGGTAAGGTAATTACCTCAAAGCCCTTCTGTTTAATCAGCTCGACCATATTTCCGCAAAGAAGCCTTGATATAAAGATAACTTTATCGCCACGTGCCTTTAACGCTTCAGCGAGCGTTAAACATCGCATCACATGGCCACTACCTATATCAAATGAAGAATCTACTCGGATAACAACTTTCATTTTTCATTAACCAACATTAAGCTACTACAATATTTTTAAACGAGGGTATCATTCACTAGTTCATGTTTAAGAACATCAATCACTCTCAGCTGATCACTTTCTGACAAATCATAGTACATTGGTAAGCTGATCGTGCGAGAATAATATTTTTCAGATTCAACAAATTGTTTAGCATCTATATTCATCCGTTGATAATAGGGTTGTTTATACACAGGAATATAATGCACATTCACTCCAATGCCTGATGATCGCAATTTTTTAAATAGCTCCCCTCGATTAATTGGAGAGTACGCTTCATCAACCTGAACAACGTATAAATGGAAAGCAGAATACAGCTCATTCTGCTGAAATGGCAAAATTAGCGGTAGCTTACCGAGTTCGTTATCATATATGCAAGCAATCTTATGTCGTCGTTTTACAAACGTATCTAATCGCTTCAGCTGACTCGTCCCCAGTGCAGCCTGAATATCCGTCATTCTATAATTAAAACCAAGGTCAACTTGTTCATAATACCAAGCACCATGAGAGGTACCATGCATTAATCCTTCATTTCGTGTAATTCCATGCGACCTTAACAGCTGCATTTTTTCTGCTATCTCAGGGTTATTTGTAACCGCTACCCCTCCCTCAGCAGTAGTTACAACTTTCACCGGGTGAAAACTAAATACTGTAACATCCGAATATTTGCAACATCCAATTGGGTCACCTTTGTATATACCGCCTATAGCATGTGAAGCATCCTCTATTATTTTAAAATTATATTGCTTCGCAAGCTTATGTATTGGCTCCATATCGCAAGATTGCCCTGCAAAATGTACAAGCACCACAACCTTTGGTAACATGTTTTGTTTTTCTGCTTGCTCTAATTTTACTACAAGTGCATTAGCACTCAAATTGTAAGTTAGTGGATCTATATCTACAAAATCAACCTTAGCACCACAGTAAAGGCCGCAGTTAGCAGAGGCAACAAATGTATTGGGCGAAGTCCATAACCAGTCTCCCTCTCCCACCCCAAGAGCGAGACATGCTATATGTAACGCACTTGTAGCTGAGTTGGTGGCCACTGCATATTTTGCCTGAACCTTAGTGGCAACCGCTTCTTCAAACAAAGGAATTGCTGGCCCCTGCGTTAACCAGTCTGACTTTAAAACATTAACCACTGCATCGATATCATCTTGTTGAATATTTTGACGACCGTAGGGGATTATTTTACTCATGCTCATACTCACCTAAATTAAGCTCTTTAAATCGAGCACAGCGCTCGAGCTCAACAGCAAACCACCAATTACTATGATATCTATTTAACAAAACATATTTAACTGGACAAGACACAATACATTCTTTACTTAGACTTTCTTATAAATAAAAGTTATTATGCTGTCGCCATGCTCACACCGTTTAATTCCTCAAGTTCCTCAACCGACAAGAACCACGAATTAGTACCAGAACTATATTCAAACCCATCAGCGACCACCTTTCCAACCTCGCCTAAATTATTTTTCTCATATTTGCATCTATGCTGAAAAGTTATAGTCGGTTTAACAACAAAATGATCCTTAAATTCTAATGTTCTCCCACAAGCATCAATTGGGCACATTACCTCATGAAGCTTCTCACCCGGTCGAATGCCTATAATCTTTAGCTTCATGTCCGGAGCTAAAGACATCGCTA
Source organism: Gammaproteobacteria bacterium (assembly GCA_022600315.1). Classification (GTDB taxonomy): domain Bacteria; phylum Pseudomonadota; class Gammaproteobacteria; order Coxiellales; family Coxiellaceae; genus JAHZKQ01. The sequence continues at coordinate 310 of JAHZKQ010000044.1, read as the reverse complement.
GATCTGTAACTCGAATTGATGGAATTTTTGGCACAAAGACCTCCCCCCCATGCATTCTTGTAAAAGACTTAATAACAAAATCAATACCTTGGGGTAAAGTAAGCCAAAAGCGAGTCATTCTTGTATCTGTAATGGGCAATTCATCCGCCCCATTTTCTAGCAATTGTTTAAAAAAAGGTAATACAGATCCACGTGAACCGACAACATTACCATACCGAACAACAGAAAATCGAGTCCGCCTAGAACCAACCATATTATTTGCTGACACAAATAATTTATCCGATGCTAGCTTTGTTGCGCCATACAGATT
>JAHZKQ010000043.1 GCA_022600315.1 Gammaproteobacteria bacterium | reverse complement strand
TCTGAAACCTTTCTGCTGCATTCGCACTATAAACGCTCGGCGGGCAAAGGAACTCGCAAGATTGATAGCCATATTTAGGCCTATACTAGCAACCATTATAATCACTAAGGTAGCAAGCGAATCTATCGCGCCATACCAGGTGCCGCTAACATAAGAACGAGACTCCTTTGCACTACCAAAAAGTACACCCGCTGTCACTACAGCACAAACGTGGTTAAAACCATTTAAAAACCACCACCCACTAGCAACCCGTAATTCATCCAAATAAATATGTGGCTGAACACTATCCATACCACCCGCTGCATCTACTAACGCATTAGCTTTGTTGTGTACTTTAGCTGCTTGAATGTCACCTGAAGCATCAATCTCCTCTAACCTCGCAACACAAGTCTCAAACTTCTCTGAAAAATTCCTTGAATGATTCATTTTTATTGCCGTCGGCAAGCCCGTTGTGGCGAGCGCTGACAATTTTTTAAGTGGTTCATTATGCTTATTTAGGGAGTAATTTTTATAAGCAAAATAAGCCAAAAAACCATAGTAGGGGTTAGTGCCACAGGCCGAAGCTTGACCAAGATCTTCATTTAACGTTCCGAAAGTATCATCACCCGCTTTTTCATTAAGGGCATGCGCGGTTGCAATCGACGACGCCACACCCAATATAAAAAGGACTACCGCAACCGTAACATCTTTAAAGCCAACATCCGATGAGTTTTTACGCCATCCGCCAAAAAATATAAATTCAATTAAAGCCCTTTCAAACTTATAATTCGAACGCGCCGATAAGGCGCAAGGTAAAAGAAAAGCCAGCCACTGTGCAAAAAGATTATCAAACAAGGAGCCAGGCTTTGCATCGCGGGCAAATGCACCGCCCAACCACATCGCACAAACGGCTTGGAAACTAGTCCAAGAATAAATCGTACTGACCAAGAATCGATTTTTAATGCTGCGCTTTGGCTTTACATAGCGTTTATAAGTAGAATCGGCGCCTACTGCCGAATAGTCAGCGCACTCAGCTCCATCACCCCTTGCTCGACTCATAATAATCAATCCAAATAAATAATAAAAAAGCCATCACCAACGGGCACGGCCACAAAAGAAATTTGGCAAAACTATAAGTGAATTTTTTGAAAAAGTATAGGAATACAAGATGGTTAATAAAGCGTTAAGCTTTGAAAGACTTTATGCTGCGGATAATAACTCTTCAGGCAAGCCCGTTGAAACAATATGACAAAACAACGCCCCCAATAAAATAATCGACCAGCAAACATACAGCCAAATTAAAAAAATTGGAATCACCGCCAAAGCCCCATAAATTAGTTTGTAAGTTGGCACATATTGTACATACCAGACAAATAAGCGTTTAGCAATTTCAAAACAAATCGTGGTCAGTAAACCGGTTAATGCCGCATATCTAAATTTAACCCGACAGCTTGGCAACACCCAATTAAAAAAGGTAAATACGACAAATGCCACCACATACGGCAAGATAATTAAGGTCGGCGTTTTAATAAATTCTACCGCCTTAAACTGCATAATAAACGGTAACGAAGTCACATAAGAAGTTACTGCTAACAGCAAACCAAATAATAATGGCGTTAACAGCAACACCACTAAATAAATAATAAATGATAAGGCTAAATGACGCTCAAGCTTAACATGCCAAATTTCATTAAAAGCCGTCACCATATTATAAATCATAATCACGCACACTAAGACTAAAAACAAAATATTTGCCAAACTGAGCTTTTGCATTTGTTGCAAAAAGATGAGTAGCTGTTGTGAGATTTGATGTGCTGAATCGGCCACAAAATTACGGATCACAAAATCTTGCAGTACATGCCCCATGGCTCTTAATGCCGGCACCCAAGACAAGACAAAAAAGCTCACCAACATTAGCGGTACCAATGACAATAGCGAAGCATAAGACAAAGCCGCGGCATGAATAAAACAGCGATCCTCAAAAAAACGATCATAGGTGTAGCGCACCCCAAGCTTAATTTTTTTATCCCATGAAATTAGCATTTACCTACTACCAATTGACTCTAACCCTTTAAATCTAACATAAATTTAACGGGCCGTCTTTGCCCCGCAAACTTGCATTTATTCTTCTGCCAATGCTATGCTGCTGACATTAAGCTTAGCAGAGTCTATACCACTATGAGCTACATTTTAGTCCTCTATTACAGCCGTTATGGCAATACCCGCCAACTTGCCGAACAAGTCGCACGTGGTGTTACTAAAGTGACTGGCATCGACGCCATGCTGCGCACCGTCCCAACCATATCAGCAAATTCAGAGGCCAGTGAACCGGCTGTACCCGATGATGGACCACCTTTTGCCAGTCTCGATGATCTAGCCAATTGTGCAGGTCTTGCACTTGGCAGCCCTACTCGGTTTGGCAATATGGCCGCCCCTTTGAAATATTTTCTCGATAGCACCGGTGGACTCTGGCAATCCGGCGCGCTTATTGGCAAACCAGCCGCTTGCTTTACCTCAACCGCCAGTTTACATGGCGGCCAAGAGACCACTTTACTCAGCATGATGCTGCCACTTCTACATCACGGCATGGTTTTATTGGGCCTACCTTACAGTGAAACTGAACTATTAAGCACCCAAAGCGGCGGCACACCGTACGGCAGCTCACATCTTGCCGGCGCAGATGGTAAACGACCTCTGGATAACCACGAACAAAATTTAAGTCGCGCACTGGGCGAACGCCTGGCTAAGGTCGCATTAAAATTACAGTAGCTCAAAACCACCATGACTCCACTTACCGCTTACCAACAGCTTATTGAACAAAAACATTTGTTGCCGAATCCACAACAACTTATTGCCATTAAAGAACTGAATCGCATTTATAAACAAATTAAATCTCGCCAACACGGTCTTGGCAAATGGCTGGCAAAATTAAGCAATAAACCTGTGCTGGGATTATATTTATGGGGCTCAGTTGGCGTTGGCAAAACCTTGTTAATGGATTTATTTTATGACTGCTTACCGGCCAATAAATTACGCTTACATTTTCACGAGTTTATGCGTTATATTCATCAGCAACTGCACGAACTGCAAGGTCAAAAAAACCCGCTGCAATTAATCGCCATACAATTGGCAAAACAATATCGAGTCATTTGCTTCGATGAATTTTTTGTCGTAAATATTGCCGATGCCATGATTTTGGGTGAGCTTTTTAGCGCGCTATTTAAACAAGGCTTATGCTTAATTACCAGCTCTAATGTCGTAGCGGATGACCTTTACAAAAATGGCTTACAACGCGAGCAATTTTTACCCGCGATTGCTGCCATTAAACAAAACACCAAAGTGCTACACCTCAATGCCGATAGTGATTACCGCCAACATTACATGCGACAAGCAGGCGTGTATTACACGCCATTAAATGAAATTGCTAAGTGCAATCTTAAACAAGCCTTTAGGCATTTTGCTGATGATAGCCCAATCAGCCTTGAACCACTTGTTTTACTGGATCGCAAAGTCTCGGTGATTCAACGCAACCAAACCGCTATCTGGTTTGATTTTAAAGTCTTGTGTAGCGTGCCACGCTCACAATATGATTTTATTGAACTCGCCAAGCAATATCGCACCATATTGATTAGCGATGTTCAAGTCATGCTAGCAACTGAGCGCTCATTAACGACTAACTTTATTCATTTAATTGATGTACTTTACGATCATCACACCCGCCTCATTATTTCTGCAGAAAAAAACCCCGCAGAGCTTTATCCGCAAGGTCCTCTAGAATTTGAATATCGACGTACTAAATCACGCCTTAATGAAATGCGCTCGGAGCAATATGTAAATTAATTTTTTTGTTCGAGTTTATTTAATACATGTAGAATTTCGAGTTGCGTGGTTTGCAGTGATTCTACTTTATCAGCAATTTCATCGATATTGCGCTCTTCTTTTTTGATTTGTTTAGCTTCTTTACGTAAAGTTAAGGCTAAAAAGTTTGCGGTAATAATCACAAACACTCCCAAGCCTAACAACACTAAGACCGCACCAATTAAACGCCCAAACAAACTGCTTGGCACCACATCGCCATAACCGACCGTAGACACGGTGGCTAAAGCCCACCAAATACCATCCCAGGCTGATTTAATATTTGGATCAACCCCAGCGACCAATAAACCAAACACGACTACAATAACAATCGTTGCTAATATTGTCGTGCGTAATTGGCCATCAAGAAAAAAAGCGGTTAACAATCGCAATGTCGATAATACAAAAATAATCGCTAATAACGGCCTTAAAACTCGCGCAATTAATGCTGTTGAAGACGTATCCAATAACAGTGGCCACGCCAATACAATAATAATCGGCAATAGCCAATTTTGCAGTAAAAAGCGCCAGCGATATTTCACCAAACTCATTAAACAAATCAGTTCAACCACTAAAAACAGCCAAATACACCAGTTTAATAGCAGTAAATTGCGCTGCGTAGTATAGCTTAATACCGGAAGCTGCCATTCAATTAATAATAAAATAGCAATAACTAGCACCACATAGCCAAAAAAACGCCCCCAGCGCTGTGCTTTGACTGACTCTGAAGAGTGCACCCCAGCCAACCCAATCAGGATAAAGAAACTGTGGCGGTTAAACCAAAATTTCGTTATCGACATAAAACCTCTCCTCGGTATTGTTATATGAGCACTACGTACACCATATGCCTAAAATCTAAGCTTAATGTATGCACAATTCACCAAAATAACCGCTACTTTTTAATACTATACGCAACCCACAGAAAATTAACAATTTTCGCAGATCACTTTAACTCAACCGATAAAACTGCTTGTATTTACATAGATAGTTGCGCAGAAATAAATATTTCCTTAAGGTTTTTGTACAAAAGTTTTTATAAATTTGTCGCAATAGCCTCTTGTGCAGCAAATCACTAGTGCTATAATGACCAACCACTATATAGTTGTCTAAACGCGGTACAGGGTGGACTAACTATTTTAGTCGGAAGAAGAACGAACGGCTCGGCCGTTCATCGATTTTTTAACTCAGGAAGGAGGAAGCACGTTGAAAGGAATTGCACCACTAATGGAAAACGAAGTCGTTACTATGAAACCAGAAATGTCTGTTGTTGCCAGTGACTCGCAACACCTTGGCGCTAATGTACGCCAATCTTTAAAAGATTACTTTGATCGGCTAGGTGGTCAAACACCAGCTAATCTTTACAGTATGGTGTTGGCGGAAGTTGAAAAACCATTAATTGAAATGGTATTACAACTCACTAAGGGCAACCAAAGTAAAGCAGCTATTATTCTTGGAATTAGTCGTGGCACGTTAAGAAAAAAGATGGCTATTTACGGCCTACTTTAAGCTTAATTAAGGTTTGCAATGCCAACCCAGCCAATGAATAGACGAGCGCTAATTAGCGTCTCTGATAAGACGGGTCTGGTCGAATTTGCAACCCAGCTCACGGAACTTAATTTTGAGATTGTTGCCACCAGTGGCACCGTGAAGCTATTAGCGAAGGCCGGTATTAAAGCAACTTTAGTTGCCGACTATACCGGTTTTCCAGAAATTTTGGGTGGACGGGTGAAAACTCTCCACCCAAAAATTTATGGGGGCTTGCTCGCCCAAGCAAACGATGACCAAACCGATTTAACCACTCACAATATTCCGTTAATTGATCTTGTCGTTATTAATCTTTATCCATTCCAACAAGCCACCGCTAGAACTGATTGCACTCTAGCAGAAGCCATCGAATACATTGATATTGGCGGACCAACCATGTTACGTGCCGCCGCTAAAAATGCCGAGCGCGTTAGCGTACTGGTTGATATTGCCGATTACGCACCCATCATCGAAGAGATTCGCGCTAACAATAACACTCACCTAGAAACTCGCTGGCGTTTAGCTCGTAAAGCCTTTGCACATACGGCTGACTATGACCGAGCGATTGCGCATTACTTGGCAAAACTAAACCACAGCAAAGCCAAACCAACTAAGAACAATGATTTTCCGGCCATGCTCACACCAAACTTTGACAAAATCACCGATCTTCGCTACGGCGAGAATCCGCACCAACGCGCAGCTTTTTACAATCAAACCTTAACTCAGCCTGGCACCTTAGCAGCCGCTGAACAATTACAAGGTAAACCCCTTTCTTATAATAATTTACTCGATGCCGATGCCGCTTTTGAATGCGTGCAGAATCTTGCGGATCAACCCGCTTGCGTTATCGTCAAACACGCCACCCCTTGCGGCGCCGCACAAGCAGAAAGTTTAGTTGAAGCTTATCAACGTGCTTACGCTACCGACCCCCAATCTGCCTTTGGTGGCATCGTGGCACTAAATCGCCCCTTAGATGAACCCACCGCTAAAGCTATTTGCCAACAACAGTTTGTCGAAGTGATTATGACTCCACAGGTACATGTTAATGCCTTAGCCGTATGTGCTAACAAACCCAATATGCGAGTACTGACTTGTAGCATTAACCGTAATAATAAACCCAATTTAGGCATGCGCTCAATTTCTGGTGGTTTATTAATTCAGGATCAAGACTTAGAAAGAATTACTCTGCAAGACGTAAAATGTGTTACCAACCGTCAAGCCAGCCCCGAAGAACTTGATGATTTATTATTTGCTTGGCACGTAGTCGCATTTGCAAAATCCAATGCCATTGTTTACGCCAAAAATTGCGCCACCATCGGCATCGGTAGCGGCCAAACCAGTCGAGTATTTAGCGCGCGCATCGCGATCTTAAAAGCCCAAGAAGCCAATTTACCTTTGGCAGGGGCGGTAATGGCATCAGATGCGTTTTTTCCATTTGCCGATAGCATTGATATTGCCGCTAATGCAGGAATCACCGCCATCATTCAACCCGGCGGCTCAAAACGCGACACAGAAATTATTAAAGCAGCAAATAAAGCTAATATTGCTATGGTACTTACCGGCATGCGGCACTTTAAACATTAAGTGATGAGGGATAATGAAAGTCTTAATTATTGGCGGCGGCGGACGTGAACATGCCATAGCATGGAAGGTCGCACAATCACCATTAGTCGAACAGATTTATGTAGCGCCTGGCAATGCGGGTAGCGCACTAGAAAAAAACACTCAAAATGTTGCTATTGCTGCCACCGATATCGATGCGCTTAGCAAATTTGCTAAAACCCATCACATTAATTTAACCATTGTGGGCCCCGAACAACCATTAGCCGCTGGCATTGTCGATCGCTTTGAGGCATTAAATCTCCCCTGCTTTGGTCCCAATCAACAAGCCGCACAGTTAGAAACTTCAAAGATTTTTTGCAAAGACTTCTTGCGTGAGCATAATATTCCAACTGCCAAGTACCAAACGTTTACCGAGCTTAAACCTGCCTTAGCTTATTTACAAAACCAAACTTATCCCATGGTGATTAAAGCTGACGGTTTAGCCGCTGGCAAAGGCGTGATTATCGCTAATGACAAAAAAACCGCAGAAAAAACCGTGCAAGATATGTTATCGGCTACAAGCTTTGGTGATGCTGGGCGTAAAATTATTATCGAAGAATTTTTAGCTGGCCAAGAGTTAAGCTATATCGTAATGGTTGATGGTCAGCATATTTTACCACTGGCAAGTTCTCAAGATCATAAACGCCGTGACGATAATGATTTGGGACCCAACACTGGTGGCATGGGCGCGTATTCACCGGCACCCTTATTAACCACCAAATTAGAACAACACATTATGCAAGCGATTATTAAACCAACTATAGAAGGCTTAGCAAAAAAAGGAATTACTTATCGTGGGTTTTTATATGCTGGACTAATGATTGCTGCCAACGGACAAGCTAAATTACTCGAATACAACTGTCGACTTGGCGATCCGGAAGCTCAAGCCATTCTAATGCGCTTGCAAACCGACCTGGTTGAATTATGTTTAGCAGCTATTGATGGGCAGCTTAATGAAATCAAAGCACATTGGACACCTGAAGCCGCAGTAACTGTGGTCATGGCTGCCGGTGGCTATCCACAACGGTACCGAAAAAATGATATAATCACCGGACTAGATAATGTGCAGTCGAACACAAAAGTATTTCACGCTGGTACGGCCTGGCAAGCAAATCACATTATCACCAACGGCGGTCGTGTACTTGGTGTTACCGCGCTTGGCGATTCAATTAAAACCGCCAAACAACTCGCCTATCTTGGCGTTAACAAGATCAACTGGCCGGATTGTTTTTACCGTCATGATATCGCCGATAAAGCACTGGATGATATCAAAACTTAAAATTGTTCCTCTATATCAAGGAACCTGAACATCACCAAGGCATGGAGCCATGAATAAAAATCTGGAAGAAACTTTATCTCCAAGCGGCATAGCTCAGGCGCAATCAATTACCGGCTTGCCGTCATCAAGCCTGGTGCGCGCACCACTTTCTGGGACCCAAACCCACAGCCAATCCAAAGTATTTAATGCAAAACTGGCATTAAACCCACTGGTCGCTATCGCGGCACCCTTATTAACTTTGGCCGGCCAATTAAATGAAGATACTCAAGCACCTGACTTTAAAAAATTATACGAGTCACTTTGCTATGAAATTAAAATCCTAGAGAACAAGACTATTGCTCTGGGGTATCGTTCGCAAACCATTCTTGGCGCACGCTACTTACTCTGCGCACTAATTGATGAAATCCTCTTAAATACACATTGGGATAAACCTGCAGAATGGGAAAATTTTAGCTTACTTAATAGTTTTCAGCGTGAATCTTGGGGTGGTGAACGATTCTTTATTATTCTAGAGCGCAGTGCCGAAGACCCTGCTTTATATATTGATCTGCTTGAATTGGGATACTTATGCTTAAGTTTAGGTTTCCAAGGCAAGTATCGACAACATGACAACTTGCACGAGTTAGCATTATTTATTGATAACCTTTATGATCTTATTCGTAGACAGCGGGGAGAAATCTCTAGACGCCTACTTGTCACACCTAGTTCAGCAAACCGCAAGCGCAGAAAATTCCACTGGTTACCACCTATATGGCTGACAACAATCGCGACTTGTTCGGTCTTGGTATTAATATTTTTGCCCTATTATAAAAAATTAGATAAACTCAGCACTCCCATAAAACAAGCCATCGTTCAAATCGGACATGCGAATAATCCTTGAGGTTGCAAAGCGCTATGTTGCGTTCACCTTTACTGAAATTAATTATCCTCAGCATCGCGCTGCTCACCATCATTTGGGGTATAGGACCTTACCTCGCGTTTGCTGGTAAACATCTCTTTAGCGGCCCACTGTCGCAGATGATTGCTAGCTTATTAATTATCATTGCTTGGTGTGCTTTAGCTTTATTTTATTTATTACGCCGATTTTTTAATCCACCATTAGCAGTTAAATTGGCCACCACTAATATTCAGCTAAAATGCCAAACAAAAGCCTTAACAGAGCATTTTCAAGATCTTAAAGTTTTTCTTAGCAAACGGCACTCACAAAATCTTTGTAAGGCTAAATATCCATGGATATTAGTGCTAGGCCCAAAGTCAGCTGGTAAAACTCAGCTGTTAAACCATGCGAATTTACAACACGCCCAAACCCAAACAACAGCCAATAACGATAGCATTAAACCCACTCAGTTAATTGATTACTGGGTAAATTCGCAAGCGTTATTTATTGATACCTCCGGCGAGCTAACCATCAACCACAGCCAAGACAATAGCAAGCTGCAATTCTGGTTTAGTTTGATGAAGCTCATTAAGCGCTACCATCACCATCGCGCATTAGACGGAATTTTATTGGTCATTGATTTTCCAACGTTAAGTCAGGTTAACAGCGAACGCTATCAACAAACCCTTGCGCAATTCAGTCAATATCTAGAATTGCTACGTGACCATCCTGGTAAACTACCGATTACCTTAATTATTACCCAAGCCGATCGCATTAAAGGCTTTGATGAATATTTTTCTAATCTTACCGAAGCTGAACGGCAACAAGGATTTGGCATAGAATTTCATGCTGATAAAGCCTGTAACCAAGCATCAATTCAAAAACAACTCAATAAATTTATCCAGCAACTTAACCAACGTTTAATTTGGCGCTTACATCACGAGCAAAGCATTAATCGCCGTAATCGCATCCAAGAATTTCCATTGCAAATGGAAAAAATCACTAACATCTTAGAACATTTATTACATCAATTGCCTTGGCATAAAAGCAACGCATTGCAAGGCGTGTATTTTACTAGTAGTCAACAAGACTATAAGCCCATTGATCTTTTGGCAGAAGATATGCAGCATAACTTTCAGACTCAAAAATCACAACTCAACTATGATAAAACTGACATTCGCAAAAAAAATTATTTTATTGAAACGTTATTTCAAAAATCATTAATCCACCACGCAAGCGGACAAGGCTTGCCAGTTTATCAGCAGCGTCTGCGTTTGTTTGCCGTCCCCATTGCACTAACCGCTATTATTTTATTGACCTGGGTGTGGCATCAAAGTTATCAGCATAACTTACTCTCTTTGTCAGCGATGCAACAACAACTCGGCGCAAACCAAAACATTACTCCCACCACCAATGTTAATTTATCCTGGCTAACTGGCCTAAACCGTCTGAATCACACCGTTAGCGCCAGCCATGACTCAACTCAAAAAAGTTATCATTGGCTGGGACTTGGTCAAGCACAACATTTACATAACACCACTTTAAAGATGTACCAATTACGGCTAAGAACAACTTTTCAACCTTATTTACAACACATATTAACTTACACTATCCAACAAAACCTGGCTGGCAATAAGCTCTTGCTCTATCAAGCCTTGAAAATTTACCTGGCAATTAACTCCAATGAAATCCACAATAAAGCACAAATCACCGACTGGTTTAAATCCTATTGGCAGCGGCAATATCCACAACAACCACAATTAATTTATGCGCTGTCACAACACTTACAGCAACTATTAGCTCTGCCAACAACTTGGCCGACTAATCGCCTACTCATTAGCAAAGCCCAACAACAATTAAATCAATTACCATTACCCGACATCGCCTTGCTTACATTAATGGACCACTACTTTGGCAAGCAAGTTAGCATATTAGTCAATGCCAAGCCCATGGCCGGCATCGATTTGAAATCAGCGAAAATACCAGCATTTTATGCCTCACAGAATTTCTCTAAGATCTATAATCAACTGATTCCTGGCTTAGCTGAACGCTTAAGTAAAGGCAACCCCGTGCTGGGTAAAAAAGCCATTCGACTGCTAAATAAAACCCAAGCAGCGCAACTCACTAAAGCCGTTCGTGCTTTGTACCTAGACTTTCATGCCAAGCATTGGTTAAATTTAATTTCCACCTGACTCAATCCCTGCTATATCTCCACCCAAAGACTTTCTGATACGCTTTTTAAATGTAG
>JAHZKQ010000042.1 GCA_022600315.1 Gammaproteobacteria bacterium | reverse complement strand
CTGAAGGTAAACTTTAGGGTGTTTGACGCTCCAAACTCGAGTGATTTTTTTAGTGCTAAGATCGGTTATTTTACCATGTGCACCAGCACCGATTCCAAGGTAATCACCGTATTGCCAATAATTTAAATTGTGCAGGCAGTATTGTTTATCGTGCGCAAAGGCCGATACTTCGTATTGGTTAAAGCCATGTTGGTGTAATAGGGCTTGACCTTGAGTTTGCATCTTATCGATTAACTCATCCTGTGGTAATGCAGGTCGATGTTGGTAAAAATAAGTATTTGGCTCGAGGGTTAATTGATACCAAGATAAATGACTGGTTTTTAAATCCAAGCCTTGTTGTAAATCCTGCAAGGCTTGCGTGGTACTTTGTTCTGGCAAGCCATGCATTAAATCGATATTAATATTTTTAAAACCAGCTTGTTTGGCGATTTCTACTGCGCGCGTTGCCTCATCAGCATTATGAATTCGGCCGAGTTTTTTCAGCATGGCATTATTAAAGCTTTGTATACCAATCGACAAACGATTAATACCCAGTTGAAAATAATTTTTAAAACGTTGCTGTTCGAAAGTGCCGGGATTGGCTTCTAGGGTGATTTCACAAGCCGGATCTAATTGGGCATAACGATGGATGCCGGTAAATAATTTGTGATAAGCCTCTGCGCTAAAAAGACTGGGCGTGCCGCCGCCGATAAAAATGCTCTGAATAGGGCGATCTTGAATATAAGACTGTTGTGCTTGTAGATCGACTAATAGCGCTTGGCAATAATCAGCCTCAGGCAAGTTTTCGCTGCGCTGTGGGTGCGAGTTGAAGTCACAATAAGGACATTTCTTGACGCACCAAGGGATATGAATGTATAAGCTAAGCGGTATCATAAGATGGTAAAAATACAGTGAATCGACTAAAATCGCAATGCTTGCGTGTGGCTAAGGAGTCGGTTAGCCTGTTAGTAAGGGGAAGGTTTACGATGCGTTTTCAACTCACAAAATTTCATTGGTTATTAGTATTGCTATTTTGCCTAAGTCCGCTGCTGGCGCTGGCAGGTTCATCTTATCAGCACTATTTGGATTATGTGGCCAATGGTGGTGCCTATATTGATCCACATCTTTTTGCTGAGCAACATACCTTAGTCAACGCTGATCCTTATGCTAAGGGGCTTTGTGAGAATCCAAAATTTCGCTGCATGCAGCTAACTTCTACAGACAGCTGGAAAAAGCTATTTCCAGACTATCATCTGCGGCAAGTAGTTAAGCGTTTAAACCGGACCAATGTGGCGTTAATGTATCGCAGTTGGTTACTGGTTCCACGAGATACTGAAGATTTGGATTATTTGGCTTTGGCGCCTTTCCCAGAAAAGATTGCTGCGCCACATAAAAAAGTTTTATTGATCGATCTAAAAAAGTTTTCTTTTGCCGCTTATAATGCCGAGGGTGATTTGGTCTATTGGGGACCGGCCACCAGTGGTAAAAAGTGGTGTACGCAAAAGCATAAAGAAAATTGCCAGTCGGTTACCGGGAAATTTAAAATCTATCGTATTCAAGGCGCCAACTGTGTTTCTTCAAAATATCCATTAGTGACTAAAGGTGGTGCACCGATGCCGTACTGTATGCATTATTATAGAGGTTATGCGATTCACGGTTCGACTTTGTCGGGTTTTGAGAATCGTAGTCAAGGTTGTATTCGATTATTTTATGATGATGCAAAATGGTTAAATCAACACTTTATTAAAATTGGCACCACGGTAATTATTCAACCTTAGCGAGGATCACCTTTGAAAACCAAGCCAAAAATTATTCAGCGTAGTAGTGTTGCCCAAAGTCGTTTATTTAAAATTGAAGCGTTGCAACTAAAGTTCTCTAATGAGGTAGAATGTCATTATGAAGTAATCGCCGGAAAAAGTATGGGCTCGGTGATGATTGTGCCAATGTTAGATGATAATACTTTATTATTAATTCGTGAATATGCAGCTGGTGTGGATGATTATGTGTTGGGTTTTCCAAAAGGTGCGATTGCAAAAGATGAGGATATTTTAATGACTGCAAATCGTGAATTAATGGAAGAGGTGGGTTATGGTGCGCATACGCTTGAGCCTGTGACTGAGTTTAGTTTATCGCCGGGTTATTTTACTTCTAAAATGGCATTAATATTAGCCCGGGATTTATACCCGCAGCGCATTGCCGGTGATGAGCCAGAACAGATTGAAGTGGTGCCTTGGGCATTAAACAATATCGATAAACTTTTAGCGCAAGCTGATTTCCATGAAGGTCGGTCAATTGCGGCGTTACTATTAATAGAGAGGAGGTTGCGTGGACACAATTAATCTTGCCAAGTTATTGCCTAAGGTACTTCAAATTGGTCAAGCTTCTGCCGCGCTGTTGCGTGAATATAATGGTAAGCGAGATGAGTTGGCAGTGAAACATAAAGCCGACGATTCGCCACAAACTGCGGCTGATTTAGCTTCCCAAGAATTAATTGTTGAGGCATTAACTAAATTAACACCTTCAATTCCTATTCTGGCGGAAGAATCCAGCGTGACATCATTTAAGGAACGCTCTGCTTGGGAATATTTGTGGATTATCGATCCTTTAGATGGTACACGTGGCTTTGTGGATGGTAGTGATGAGTTCACCGTGAATATTGCCTTAATCAAAAATCATACGCCGGTGTTAGGTGTATTGATGGTGCCAATGCATGATGCTTGCTATTATGCCGCCAAAGGCGAAGGGGCATTCAAGCAGGTGGGTGCCATGCCGGCGGTTGCAATTCATGCTGCTACATTAAACTGGGATAATGTGCGGATTATGATGGGCCGCTATCATGGCACTAATCGGATGGAAGGTATGTTATCGAAACTGTTGCCAAATCATGAATTACTGGAGTGTAATAGTGCCTATAAGCACGCTCTATTGGCTGAAGGGGTGGGGGATATTTATCCGCGCCTAGGTCCTACCAGCGAATGGGATACCGCGCCCGGACAGTGTATACTCGACGAGGCTGGAGGCATCATGATGGCTTTAGATGGCAAGGTTTTGCAGTATAATGCCAAAGCCTCGATGGCCAACCCTGAGTTTATTGCTTTGGGTGATAAAACTCAGGCTCAAAAAATATTAACATTATTTAAGCAATTTAGGAGAGCAAAGTGAAACAAGCGCTAAAAGTGACTGTAACTGGTGCGGCCGGTAATATCGGCTACGCATTAATATTCCGCCTAGCCGCGGGTGATGTATTTGGTGAAGACCAGCCAATTATTCTCAACTTATTAGAAATCCCACCGGGCATGTCAGCTTTAAAAGGCGTGGTGATGGAACTTGAAGATTGTGCCTTCCCATTATTGCAGGGCATTAATATGACCGATGATGTTAACACCGCAATGCACGACACAAATTGGGCAGTACTGGTGGGTTCAGTGCCACGTAAAAAAGGCATGGAGCGGTCTGATTTATTAGAAATTAATGGTGGGATTTTTACCGCGCAAGGTAAAGCGATTAATGATCACGCCAATAAAAATGTGCGGGTATTAGTGGTTGGTAATCCTTGCAATACAAATTGTTTAATTGCCATGAATAATGCGCCGGATGTCCCTAATGGGCGTTTTTATGCGATGACGATGCTCGATCAAAATCGTGCGCGTTCACTGCTTGCGATTAAAGCTCAAGTAAATGTGACGGATGTGAAAAATTTGGTGGTGTGGGGAAATCATTCGGCTAACCAATACCCCGATTTTTATAACGCGCAAATTAAGGGTAAACCTGTCACGGATGTGT
>JAHZKQ010000041.1 GCA_022600315.1 Gammaproteobacteria bacterium | reverse complement strand
TCTTATTAGCCAGTGCGGCAATTTTTTCTAATGCTTCTTGCAAGTAGTTTTCGGCAAAATGCTGTTGCCCTGCGTCAATTGCCGCGTGCATTTTTTCTATCGGCTGTTGTTTAGAAACAGCGAGCAAAATAATGTCACGCTCAGTGCAATGATATTTTTGTTTGGCGGCATTAATCTCTTCGTTAAGACGAAGAAGATTTTCAGCAACGTCCATCGCGCCTATTCTACAACAGGTTTTGGTCCAGCCTGTTGCACCAACTCCGGAATATTAAATTGCGTAAAGTTAGTCGTAAACTGATCAATTAATTGGTTAAGCTGATGATGAAAAGCGGCCTTATCTTGCCATGTGTTCTCGGGATTTAAGCATTGCGAATCAATTCCTGGCAATACCGTTGGCACTCGCAAATCAAATCCTGGCAACACTTCCGTTGGTGCCGTTAAGGCTTGCGATGATATTGCAGCAGTGACAATAGCGCGTGTTGCTGGAATACTAAACCGCTCACCACCCGCACCGTAAGCACCACCTGTCCAACCAGTATTAATCAAATAAACCTGACAGCCCGATTCTGTAATGCGCTGTATAAGTAATTTGGCATATTCAGATGCTGGACGCGGAAAAAATGGCGCGCCAAAACAGGTGCTAAATGTTGGCTTAATACCTTTGCTACCCACTTCCGTACCGCCAACTAATGCCGTATAACCACTTAAAAAATGATAGGCGGCTTGCTCTTTAGTTAGTAAAGAAAGTGGTGGCAATACGCCATACAGATCACAGGTTAAAAACAATACCGCTTTTGGCTCGGTTGCAAAATTTTCCATGATGCGCTGGGGGATATGTTCACGAGGATAGGCTGCTCGAGTATTCAACGTTAAGCTAGAATCAGAAAAATCCGGGGCGCCTTGATCATTCAGCACAACATTTTCCATAATCGCGCCATCACGAATTGCCTTCCAAATAATTGGCTCGCGCTCTACGGATAAATCAATACATTTAGCATAACAGCCGCCCTCAAAATTAAACACTCTATCCTTACCCCAGCCGTGCTCATCATCACCAATTAAATAACGCTCTGGATCAGCCGACAAAGTCGTTTTACCAGTGCCTGACAAGCCAAAAAACAAAGCCACATCGCCGGCTTTGCCAACATTCGCCGCACAGTGCATTGGCAGGATTTTTTCTTCTGGCATAAAGTAATTCATTACTGTAAACATTGCTTTTTTCATTTCACCGGCATAACGCAACCCCAGTAATAAAACCTTTTGCTCAGTAAAATTTAAAATGGCCGTTGCCTCACTATTCGTGCCATCGACTTTTGGATCGGTGTGTAAACTTGGCGCGCTTAAAATTGTCCACGGCTCTTTACCTTCTGCATAATCCCCGGTAGGACGAATAAATAAGTGTTGTGCAAATAAATTATGCCAGGCCGTTTCGGTAATCACTTCGACGGGCAGAAAATGCTTCGGATCGGCGCCAACTCTTAAATGCGAAATAAAAACTTCTTTATCGCGCAAATGTTCAGTTGCACGCTGCCATAGCTTGGTAAAAACTTCCGGCTCAATGGGTTGATTGATTGCCCCCCAGGCAACTGTTTGAGCCGTCATCTGATCACGCACAATATAACGGTCTTTTGGTGACCGGCCAGTCCGTTCACCTGTCGTTGTTGTTAACGCTTGAGCATCACTTAAGCGACCTTCGCCTCGCTCGATGGCCTGCTCTAAAAGCGCTTGTAAAGATAAGTCTTGATGGATTTTGGTGGCAACAATAGATTGCATAGCATTAACCTTTCACTAACCGACAGCGAAACACATTAAACCTCACATATAATAATTACACAAGCCCTGATCTAGCATCAGGGGTCTTTTAAGCTTAACCACTAGTTGCCAGCCCTCAAGCTTACACGCATACTATAGCGACTATGGAAACACACAACTCTTACAAACACCATTTTCTGGTTGCGATGCCCGCGCTAAATGACGCAAATTTTAGCAAAAGCGTGATTTATGTTTATGAACACACCGCTGAAGGCGCTATGGGCCTAATTATCAATAAACCCTTGCAAATTAATCTGGGCAATATCATGCACCACCTTAAAATTAAAATTGATTATGACGCAATCATTAATCAACCCGTTATCATGGGCGGCCCTGTACAGCCCGAACAAGGCTTTGTGATTCATCCTGCAGGCAGCGAAGACGAAGATGGGCCCGCTGAAACTGATGACAATGAAATCCTGGTTTCCACTAGCAAAGAACTACTGACTGCCATTGCCGCGGGCAAAGGACCCGAAAAGTTTCTTATCTCATTGGGTTATTCTGGTTGGTCGGCCGGTCAACTTGAACAAGAAATGAATCGCAATGATTGGCTACTTGCACCATTTAACCCGGATATTTTATTTAATGAGGCAATCGATCGACGCTGGACAAAGGCCGCCAAACTAATTGGCATTGACATTAACCTACTCTCGAACCAAGTTGGCCATGCCTAATAAAACGATCAACGTTGTTTTGGGATTTGACTTTGGAATGTCCTACATTGGCGTCGCTGTTGGCCAAACAATTTCTCAAACCGCCCGCGCTTTAACCACCATCAAAGCACAAGATGGCATCCCTAACTGGGAAGCTATTGCTGATTTAATCAATGTTTGGCGTGCAGATGCACTGATCGTCGGTATTCCTTATAATGTAGACGGTACAAAACAAACCATTACCTTTGCGACAGAAAAATTTGCCAGGCGCTTGCAACATCGCTTTAACTTACCAGTATATTACGTGGATGAGCGCTACAGTACTAAAGAGGCCCTAAGCCAAACAAAAAATAAAACCCAGCGCGCGGATATGATTGCTGCTAAAATTATTGTTGAGTCTTGGTTACAAGAAGGAGCCCAGCCATGAAATCAAAAATTGTTTTACCACATTTACTTGGCATTAATGCATTGTCACAAGAACAAATTACTTGCCTGCTAAATAAAGCTGAAAAGAATCTAGCCCAAATCATAAAAAACAAAACGGTTACTAATACATTAACGGGTCGCTTTGTAGTAAATATGTTTTTTGAACCCAGCACTCGCACTCGCAATTCCTTTAAAATTGCTGCCCAACGCTTAGGAGGGTTTGTATTAAGTCCGGATATGAGCTTATCATCAACCGTAAAAGGCGAGGGTTTAATCGATACAGTTCGCACTTTTGAAGCAATGGGTGCAGATATATTAGTGATAAGACACAGCGATAATTTTTCCGCTGAGTTTATTGCTAGCGAATTAAAGCCCAGCCTTAGTGTTATCAACGCAGGTGACGGTTATAATCAACACCCCACGCAAGCATTAATTGATTTATTAACTATTCAGCAATTTAAAAATAATTTTGCAGATATTAAAGTTGCTATTATTGGTGACATTGCACACTCCAGGGTTGCACGCTCATTACAGCAAGGCTTAAGCATTATGGGTACGAAAGGTATACACCTTATTGGTAAGCCTGAATGGATCCCTAGCGACTATCCTGATGAGATCAAAGTCTTTGAATCATTAGAAAATGGCCTGAAAGACGTTGATGTGATTGTTGCTTTACGCATTCAAAAAGAACGCATCAAAAACACCGAAACCCCTGACCCGGATAAGTACTATAAAGAATTCGGGTTAACCGCGAAGACTGTTCGTTACGCTAAACCAGATGCGATTGTACTACATCCTGGCCCCATTAATCGCGGCATAGAAATTGATTCTAGTGTTGCTGACGGACAACAATCAAAAATCCTCCAACAAGTGGCTAACGGTGTTGCGATACGAATGGCGGTTATGCAAAGCCTATCTGTCACCAAAGCTGAGTAAGGTTTAACCTTGCTTTTGGTGACCATTTAAAATATTTTCGGGCATAACAAAACAAGCCTTCGAGGGTTTTTAGACCTTATGCTGTGCAATAAAGATTTATGCAACATCTGCTAGATGTCTTTAGCATTCTCAAGTAAAATGCTTGGTCCATCAAATAGGTTTAAAAAGCTATGACTCAAATAGTCGCGGTACCAACTTCCTTATGGCAGCAATGCCTGGATTATCTTAGAGACGTTATAAAAATATCGCCTCAACAGTTTAATACATGGATTGGCCCACTACACGCCGAAGAAGTAAACGGTCAACTAGTGCTGCTCGCTCCCAACGAATTCGTATTAAGACGTATTAATGAACACTTTCTAGACAAAATTAATTTGGCTCTCAACCACCTTAGTGAAAGCCCACCGGCTGTTGTTCTGCAAGTTGGTTCTAAAACCATACCGAATGAGCCGGATACAAGCACCAAGATAAACCCGAGAGCCAATCAAAGCGTTCAAAGCAACGTGGTGTTTGGCACAACCCGAAATAATGTTTCGCAAACTAACCTTAATCCTAATTTTCTATTTCCCAACTACGTGGTTGGTAAATCAAATCAACTAGCGCGCGCTGCTGCATTGCAAGTGGCTGAAAACCCTGGCCAAGCCTACAATCCACTTTTTATCTATGGTGGTGTCGGTCTTGGTAAAACACACCTAATGCACGCTATCGGTAACAGCATTCTAGAGCATAACCATAAGGCTAAGATTTTATACCTACACTCGGAGAGATTTGTTGCTGATATGATCAAAGCATTGCAACGTAATGCCATGAATGAATTTAAGCGTTATTACAGGACATTAAATTGTCTTTTAATAGACGATATCCAATTTTTTGCGCGCAAAGAGCGCTCTCAAGAAGAGTTTTTTCATACCTTTAATTCATTGCTTGATGGTCAACAACAGATCGTCTTAACTTGTGATCGCTACCCAAAAGAAATTAATGGCTTAGAAGAGCGCCTGCAGTCCCGGTTTGGATGGGGGCTCACTATTGCCATCGAGCCGCCCGAGCTAGAAACTCGAGTAGCCATTTTAATTACCAAGGCAGAGCAATTAAATATTTTGTTGCCGCATGAAGTGGCTTTTTTTATTGCTAAACACATTCAATCTAATGTGCGTGAACTTGAAGGTGCACTAAAGCGTGTTATTGCAAACTCGCATTTCACTGGCCATCCTATTACCGTTGATTTTGCCCGGGAGGCACTAAAAGACTTATTAACACTGCAGGCTAAATTAGTTACTATTGAAAACATCCAGAAAACTGTCGCTGAATATTACAAGGTTAAAATGTCCGATCTATTGTCCAAACGGCGCAGTCGTTCTATCGCACGCCCAAGGCAAGTAGCAATGGCGCTTGCTAAAGAACTCACCAACCACAGTCTGCCCGAGGTTGGCGAGGCTTTTGGTGGCAGAGACCACACCACTGTTTTACATGCCTGCCGAAAAGTAAAAGAGTTGATCGGCAGCTCTTTGGACATTGCTGAAGATTGGAAAAACTTATTACGTATTTTATCGGCCTAAGGAGAATGATATGAATCTGAGCATTCAAAGGGAAACGCTTTTAAAACCATTACAGCTTGTTATCGGCGTGGTAGAACGTAAACAAACCTTGCCAATCTTATCTAACATTCTTCTCAAAACAAAAGATAATAAACTATCTGTTACCGGAACTGATTTAGAGGTTGAGTTAATTGGGCAGGCTGCTTTGGACCTTGGAGGCAATGAAAATAAACAACTCACACTGCCAGGGCGAAAGCTAGTTGATATCTGCAAATCGCTTCCAGATGGTGCCACTATCGAGTTACATCAAGAGCGTGAGCGCGTAATCCTTCGTTGTGGTCGCAGCCGTTTTACCTTATCAACTTTACCTGCCGCTGACTTCCCAAATGTGGAAGACCAGGACTCAAGCTGTCAGTTTAAAATTCAGCAAAAGGACTTATGTTATCTTTTAAATAGATGCTACTTTGCTATGGCACAACAAGATGTCCGTTATTACCTTAATGGAATACTGCTTGAAATTAGCCCGGACACGTTACGTGCCGTTGCTACAGATGGGCATCGCCTTGCAACTACCGTTGTAAAAGCCAATATTAATGTTGATCATCAACTACAAGTGATCGTGCCTCGGAAGGGCATTTTAGAATTAATGCGCGTTTTAGACGATAGCGATACTGAGGTTGAAATTAAGCTGGGCACAAATTACATTCAAGTAATTGGTGATGATTATACCTTCACCTCAAAGTTAATTGATGGTAGGTTTCCAGACTACAATCGAGTTATTCCGAAAAATGGCGATAAAATTTTAATTATAGATAGAGATCAGCTTAAAACCACATTACATCGCACGGCTATTTTAAGTAACGAAAAATTTCGCGGCTTACGCTTTGAGTTACGTCATAACTTACTGCGGATTATCGCTAACAACCCCGAACAGGAGGTTGCAGAAGAAGAATTAGTCGTTGATTATGACAATGATGAAATTGATATCGGCTTTAATGTTAATTACATTATCGACGTGCTTAATACCCTAAAGCCAGGCAATGTTAAATTAGTATTTGTTGATGCCAATAGCAGCATGCTTATTCAGGAAAGTGAAACGGTTGATGAAAGCACTTTTGTTGTTATGCCTATGCGTCTTTAATAGATGCTATAATATCTTAAATATAAAAGATATCTGAATGTCTGTAAAAAAATTAAATATAAAAAACTTCAGAAATCTATCCTCAGTTGAGATTGACTTAAGCGATAATTTCAACGTCTTTTATGGTGAAAACGGCGCTGGTAAAACAAGTTTGCTTGAAGCCTTGTACTATCTTAGCCTTGGCAGATCTTTCCGCACCCACATCAATCAAAGAATTATACAGCATAACCACAATACGCTTAGCATTGTTGCTAGCATTTCAGATAAAAACAACTCTGCAACCCTTATAGGCCTGGAGCGCCAACAAGACGGTAGTCGTAGAATACGCCTGAACGGTGAAAGCATCGCGTCTGCAGCTGCGCTGGCGGAGCTACTGCCGTTACAGTTACTAAGCACTTATAGCTATCGCTATTTCCATGATGGTCCAAAAACAAGGCGACGCTTTCTAGATCTAGGCCTTTATTACCTTCACGATAATTATTTATCTGAGTGGAAAGCTTATTATCGAATTTTAAAGCAGCGCAATGCGGGCCTGAAAGCAGGCCTGCCTTTTGCTGAAATTAATATTTGGAATGAAGAGCTAATACGACTTGGCAATCAAATTGATGCTTGCCGGCAATCTTATATTGATATGCTTGAGCCAATGCTTAGAGAGATTCTAACTCAGCTGTTGCCGGGTGAAACTTTAACACTTCGCTATAGCCGTGGCTGGAAGCGAGGCAAGACACTTGAGTCCCTGCTAAAGGAAAGCCTTAGCCACGACCTACAGCTTGGCTACACTTACTACGGGCCCCAGCGAGCAGACTTACAGCTCTATAAAAAAAATGTCCCCGTCCAAGACTATCTCTCTCAGGGCCAGCAAAAATTAGCGGCCTATGCGCTACAGCTGGCGCAGGGCTTGCTGCTATTTAAACAAACCCAGCAAACACCCATTTATCTTATTGACGACCTTCCTTCTGAGCTTGATATCTCAAAACAGAGAATAATCCACAAAATCCTAATAGAATTGGACGCCCAGGTCTTGATAACGGGCGTAAACCCAAGTGATTTGCATGAACTTAACCAACTGCCAAAAAGCCAAGCGTTCCACGTGAAACTTGGGGGAGTCTATCTAGAACCCCTGAAGTGTCCGGCTTAGATCTGCAAAAACTCGCCTTATTTTTTGATATTAAAAACTAAAATCCAGCCTCAAATTATTAAATCTAGAACAGGGGGTTAAGTCGTATTCCTATAGATATGATGCTATAATGCCGTCTCAATTTTAGGGCAGATAACATGGCAACAAAAACACCTATGAGCAAGCAAAAACCTTCTGATAAAGCAGCGCAATATGATCCCTCAACGATTAAGGTCCTAAAGGGACTAGACGCTGTTAGAAAGCGACCTGGAATGTACATCGGCGATACTGATGACGGTTCCGGATTACACCATATGGTCTTCGAAGTGGTTGATAATGCCATTGATGAGGCCTTAGCTGGCTTTTGTAGCGGCGTCGAGGTGATTATTCACAACGATGGCTCTGTCTCAGTAGCAGATGATGGGCGCGGTATCCCTACCGGCATTCACCCTGAAGAGGGCCGCTCTGCAGCTGAGGTAATCATGACTGTGCTACATGCCGGTGGTAAGTTTGATAAAAACGCTTACAAAGTGTCAGGTGGACTTCACGGCGTGGGCGTATCGGTCGTTAATGCACTGTCTGAAACGCTTCAGCTGGCTATTTCTCAAAATGGTGAGCTTTTCGAGCAATCTTACAAGCTCGGGGTTCCGCAAGCCCCTCTAAAAACTACCGGTAAAACTGACAAGACAGGCACCTTGGTTCGATTTAAGCCAAGCACTGAGATATTTAGCGATACCAAATTTCATTATGAAATCTTGGCCAAAAGGCTGCGCGAATTATCCTTCCTGAATTCTGGCGTTCGCATTATGCTAAAGGAAGAAGCCACCGAAAAAGAAGATGTTTTTGAGTATGAGGGCGGAATCAAAGCCTTTGTGGAACATCTTAACCGCAATAAAACACCGGTTAATAACGACGTTATTAACTTTTCAGTGGAGAAGAAGGATATTTGTGTTGAAGCAGCACTACAGTGGAACGATGGCTTTCAAGAAAGCATTTTCTGCTTTACCAATAATATCCCTCAACGAGATGGCGGAGCACACCTGGCTGGTTTGCGCAGCGCTTTAACTAGAACCCTAAATAACTACATTGAGAGCGAAGGTTTATCCAAAAAGCATAAGATTAATACCAGTGGTGATGACTCAAGAGAGGGACTGACAGCGGTTTTATCAGTAAAAGTACCAGATCCAAAGTTTTCTTCTCAAACCAAAGACAAGCTGGTGTCTTCAGAAGTGAAACCAGTCGTTGAACAGGCTGTTTCTAAAAAGCTGCATGATTTTTTACAAGAAAACCCGCGCCAAGCTAAAGCGATTGTCATGAAGATTATTGATGCGGCTCGAGCAAGAGAAGCTGCCCGTAAAGCCAGGGACATGACTCGCCGCAAAAATGTTCTGGATATTGCTGGGTTGCCTGGCAAGTTGGCTGATTGCCAAGAAAAAGATCCTGCACTATGCGAGCTATTCTTGGTTGAGGGCGACTCTGCCGGTGGTTCAGCGAAACAAGCGCGTGAACGACGCAACCAAGCCATACTTCCACTTAAAGGTAAAATTCTTAACGTTGAAAAGGCACGTTTTGACAAGATGCTATCTTCTGATGAAGTCGGCACATTAATTACAGCGCTAGGCTGCGGCATAGGGCGTGAAGAATATAACCCTGACAAGCTGCGCTACCATAATATTATTATTATGACTGACGCCGACGTCGATGGTTCGCATATCCGTACTTTATTGCTGACCTTTTTCTATCGACAAATGCCTGAATTAGTCCAACGTGGACACATCTATATTGCCCAACCTCCTCTGTACAAGGTTAAAAAGGGTAAACAAGAGCGATATGTTAAAGATGACGATGATTTGGATAGTCATTTGCTACAATTAGCTTTAGAAAATAGCAAATTACACCCCAACCCTGACAGTCCAGCCATTGCCTCAACTGCACTAGAAGACTTGGCTGTCCATTATCGCCGAGTTATGCGCGGTATCGAGCGACTGGCATTACGTTTCCCAAAAGACTTCTTATTAGCATTATTAGATCAGCCAAATCTAACTGCCGAAGAACTTGGCGATAAAGACAAAGTC
>JAHZKQ010000040.1 GCA_022600315.1 Gammaproteobacteria bacterium | reverse complement strand
TGCCTTGTACAAAATCACGGATGCGTAACTTATTAAGCTCAGTACACTGCAATAACATCTGTGTTGTTGCATCTCGCGCGCCCTCAGTTGGAACGAGATGCTGGTCCCAACCGCGAAAATAAGTATAATCTAACATTGTCTTAAGGGTCCTATATATTGATTAGTTATGCTCAATTACTATAACGGACGAAGATTAACTGAATATTAATTCGCGGCGTTAATTTTGTAGGACATTGACCATTTAAGATGTGAGCCATTGAAGGAAGCAGATGATACAACCACAATCTATTTTAATTACGGGTGCAAGTAGTGGGTTAGGGGCAGGTTTAGCAAAAGCGTATGCCGCTGATGAAGTGTATTTGGCATTAACCGGGCGCGATGAAGTGCGCTTGGAAGCGGTGGCCGATGAATGTCGTGCTTTGGGTGCAACCGTTATCATTAAACCCATTGATGTGACAGCAAATGCCGAGCTTGCCGATTGGATCTTGGCTTGTGATCAAGCTCAGCCAATTGATTTGGTCATCGCTAACGCCGGGATCTCTGATACCGGTCGCGGTTTTGATGTGGCAATGTTGCAAAAGATTTTCGATATTAACTTGCAAGGTGTTTTAAATACCATTCATCCACTATTACCGAGGATGCGTGAACGCAAAGCGGGGCAAATTGCTCTGATGAGTTCGCTAGCAGGCTTTCGCGGCCTGTCGCATTCACCGGCTTATTCAGCAAGTAAAGGTGCGATTCGACTATATGGTGAGGCGCTCTATGGTCGCTTATATCCTTTGGGGATTCGCGTTAGCGTGATCTGTCCGGGCTTTGTAAAGACCCCGCTTACGGGCCGCAATAAATTTAAGATGCCATTTATGTTGGAGCTCGATCAAGCAGTGCAGATTATCAAGCGCGGCTTAGCTCGCGCCAAGCCGATGATTGCTTTTCCTTGGCAGTTTCACTTATTAGTGCGATTCTTACAATGGATGCCGGTCAGCTGGCTGCGATCCATGGTTGGTAGCGTGGTAAAGGCATCTAAAAATTGATTGATAAAAACTATTGATTGCATAACAACAATCGATTTTACCTTGGATTTAGATCCAGGTACTATGACACTGTAACTTAAATTAAACCAATAAGGAGACGCCGCCATGAGCGCATTAGACGACAAATTGAAGACCGTACTGGCAGATACCTATGCCCTTTATCTCAAAACGCAAGGCTATCATTGGAATGTGAAAGGCCCGCATTTCTATAGCATTCACAAGATGCTAGAAGCACAGTACGAAGAGTTGGCTGCGGCAGTTGATGAATTGGCCGAATGCATAGTCATCCTAGGTGGCCAAGCCCCGGCGAGCTTTGCTGAGTATGACAAGCTTTCCAATTTAAAAGCCGCCGACATCTCGCAAGCGGCGCCAGCGATGTTAAGCGAGCTGGCCGGTGACCATAAGAAAGTAGTTGAATCCCTAACCCAAGCGATTAAAGCCGCTGAAGCTAAAGATGATGAAGCAACGGCCGGACTTCTTCTAGATCGTGTCGATGCCCACCAAAAAACAATGTGGATGTTGTCCGCTTCATCACAATAACAATACCGATCATGGCCCGATGGTCGCTGGTGTAGTGCTGGTGGCCATCACTTTTATTTTTGTAAGAATTTATGCTTGGCACTCCCCCTAATATAGGGGTATAGTTTTGCGCGACGGTTTAAATAACATTCACATTTTTAAGGGAGTTAAAAATTATGAAGCGCGCAAGATCTGAAGTTGATTATAGAGTGTGGGATCAACGTTTTTTAGGGCCTTGGAAAGGTCAAGCATTTAATTCAGAAATGTTAAAAGCTTATGATATGAGTGAGCAAGGCAAAGCCGAGATTTGTATTTTGGCATTAGCGCGTCGTCAAGAATGGGGCTTATTATCCGATGCATTAGATTTTCAAGAGTTTAATTGTCATGAGCATATCCCTGGTCCTAAGGTTTTAAAACAATTAATTAATACATTGCGGCAAGCAAGACAGTTTGGTTTATTAGAAAAACTATTCTTAGTGATTGCAGGCTATAGAGAACCAGCACATAATCGACCTGCTCTGCAAGCTGCATTAAATGCTTTCTTTGAAGTTTTGCCTAAGCATTGTGAATTAGAGCCAAACGGAATACAGCAGCTTTTTTTAAGCGTTATCATGCTATCTTATATTTATGGTTTTGATATTAAAAATGAATTTCTTAGCGCTCAAGCATTGCCAGAATTAGTCGATAATTTTGCTGATTTATTAGAAATGGAAATTGCAACAGATTCTGATGTTAAAGTGGGTTCTGATACCGAAATGATGGAGTATGACTCAGGCTCCGATTCCGATGAAGAAAAAGCGGAGGTAAGAATTTTTCACAGTTATAAAGCAGGAGTCGCTTTAAAGTATTTTCGTATGTTGGATGTGATAGTTGATTTTCAACTATTAAAAATGTTTAAGCATAAAATTGCAGAAGATTGCAAAAATGTCAGGCAGGCTTTAACAGAACAAAATCCTGGAATGTTAGAATGTTTGCTCTATGGGAGTAGAGAGCCCTCTTTAGCGCCCGGCAGCAAAGAGCAAGTATTAGGAAAATATTTAACTCAAGCAGAAATGCAGCAAGCTAAAGCTATGTTGGCAAGTTGGAAATTAGACCCTAAAAGATACGAAGCAATAGAACAGCGATTGGCAGAAGAACATTATCAAGCTTCTAAAGCAAGACTTTCCGGTTTCTTTGCAGCTAGCCCTGCTGCTGCCGCAACAGGTAAACCTAATGTTACACCTGGCGGTTTGATGACTATGAGCGGATCAACATTTGGCCCTACAGGCCACAAATAATCTTTTAAACTCCTTATAATGGCTTCATCTGATTCTATTGCAATTGTCACCCCAGGTGCTATAATTCAGGAGAAGCCTAAATGCGTATCTTTAAAGCTCGGTTCTTTGCTAAGTGGGCCCGTAAGGAAAGGCTAAGTGATAATTTATTATGGCGGGCTGTCTGTGAAATGGAGCAAGGTTTGGTAGACGCTGATTTGGGTGGGCACGTTTATAAAAAGCGGATTGCTTTGCAAGGACGCGGTAAGCGTGGTGGTGCACGGAGCATTATTGCTTACCAAGTTGCAGAAAAGGCCTTTTTTATTTTTGGTTATTCTAAAAATGAGAAAGTAAGTATGAGTGCAGAAGAAGCAAAGGTAGAGATGAGCATCGATGAAGCTCCAGCTGCTAAGAAAGTCGCTGCTGCACCAGTAGAGAAAAAGGTAGAGATG
>JAHZKQ010000039.1 GCA_022600315.1 Gammaproteobacteria bacterium | reverse complement strand
ATCTGCAATGTGGCTGACAGTATAATGTTACTGTAAAGGAATCTGGATACCATTACTGCACACTA
Organism: Gammaproteobacteria bacterium; assembly: GCA_022600315.1. Lineage (GTDB taxonomy): Bacteria > Pseudomonadota > Gammaproteobacteria > Coxiellales > Coxiellaceae > JAHZKQ01. Next base: position 3,693 of record JAHZKQ010000039.1, on the reverse strand, counting down.
ACAACACTTCTGGAAGAGACTACATGTACAGTGTATGTTGCATGTGATGTGTTGTGTGTGTGTTGTGTGACATGTGCAACCGGCAAAGAAGGTTTTAATCGTAATTTAGAAGTCAGTGAGATTATTGGCCAAGTTTGGTTGGCCGAACAACGTCTGGCGCGTTTAGCAACGCCGCCGCGTAAATTAACCAATGTTGTTTTAATGGGAATGGGTGAACCGTTGCTAAATTATGACGCAGTCGTTGCGGCGATTAATATTATGTTGTCGGATTTTGCTTATGGCTTATCAAAATATCGTGTAACGTTAAGTACCTCGGGTGTTGTGCCAGCAATGCGGCAATTACAAAAAGAGAGTGAGGCTTCATTGGCTGTATCCTTGCATGCGCCGACTGATGAATTACGTAATGAATTGGTGCCGTTAAATCGTAAATATCCACTTAAAGAGTTAATGGCGGTGTGTCGCGATTATTTCCCCAAGCACAGTAAACGAAAAATATTTTTTGAGTATGTCATGCTAAAGGGTGTTAATGATAGTTTATTGCAAGCCAAACAATTAATTACTTTGCTAGAAGGTGTGCCTGCCAAGCTGAATTTAATTCCTTATAATCCATTTCCGGGGGATCGTTATCAGCGTTCTAGCATGGAGGCGATGGAAGCTTTCCAAAAACGCTTAATTGCTGCCGGTATTAATACGCGTTTGCGCCGTACCCGCGGCGATGATATCGAAGCGGCCTGTGGGCAGTTGGCTGGGCAGATCCGTGATCGTACCGGACGTAACCAGCGTTGGCTGCGCACCGGACGTCTGGTGCCAGTGTCTACGGGTGCAGAGCTTCCCACATCATGATAGTATCCTCCTTTGGCCACTCAAAAGGTGTAAGAAATGGAAGATCACGCTAATACTACTGGCGAGTTATCGCCAGGGCAGTTGCTAAAATTAGCTCGAGAACGGATGTCTCAGCCGCTCAGTATTGATGCTGTTGCGCGCAGAATGAATTTAAGCCGGCAAATCTTACTCGATATTGAAGCAGATAATTATCAACGCGTGAGTAACGCATCGATCTATGTGCGTGGTTATTTGCGCAGCTATGCAAAATTATTGGGGTTAAGTGAAGCGAAAATACTCACGGCCTTTGATGCGCTTAAGCTCGATATTGAGCCAGAAGATCGAACCATGTTGATGGTTAATACCACGCGTTTTATTGCCGATGCTGGTAGTTCGAATCACCGTTCAAGTCGCCGCCTATTAACCTGGGGCAGTTTAGTGATTGCGTTAACGGCTGTTATCATGGTGGTGCTATGGTGGCGTAGTCAGCAGTCACCAACATCAGCTTTAAAATTAGGTCAAAAGCCAGTATCGTTATTGACAGTTAAGGTGAACGATAGCTTGGAGTCATCAAAGCCGATGCCGGCTGTTGTGCACTTGGTGCAGCCTAAAGTATCATCGACTAAATCTCGGCATATATCGCTAAAAAAATCGGTAAAGACAAGATCGTCCTTTAAACCGACTTATCATTTTGAAAAAGCGCATTAATCAATGAATCAATGAGGATTGAGTTTTGGCAGAGAAAATTACATCCGTGCGTGGTATGAATGATGTCACACCAGATGAGACCGTTTATTGGCAGCACCTTGAAACGCATTGTCGGGATTTGGCCAATCGCTATGGTTATCGTGAAATTCGTTTCCCAATCGTTGAGCAAACTGCATTATTTAAACGTAGTATTGGTGATGTGACGGATATCGTTGAAAAGGAAATGTATACCTTTGAAGACCGCAATGGTGATAGTTTAACATTGCGTCCAGAAGGTACTGCCGGTTGTGTGCGGGCTGGTATTCAGCAAGGTTTGCTTTACAATCAAATGCAACGTCTTTGGTATTTAGGGCCGATGTTTCGCCATGAGCGACCGCAAAAAGGTCGCTATCGACAGTTTCATCAATTTGGTGTTGAAGCGTATGGTGTGGGCGATGCCTGCGTTGAGGCTGAACATATTTTTATGATGCGCAGGTTATGGCAAAGTTTGGGTATTGAAAATGATGTACAATTACAATTAAATAATTTAGGCACCCCAGAAATTAGAAACGTTTATCGCAAAGAATTAGTGGCGTATTATGAGCAACATTTCGATGCGCTTGATGCTGATAGTCAGCGACGTTTAAAAACCAATCCACTGCGCATACTCGACAGCAAAAACCCAGAAGTGCAAGCTATTAATGAAGCAGCGCCGAGTTTATTAGATTACTTAGATGATGAGGCTAACACGCAGCTTGCTAAGTTATGTCATTTACTGGAAGCGGCGCAAATTGATTATGTGATTAATCCGCGCATTGTACGCGGTTTGGATTATTATAATTCGGTGGTGTACGAATGGGTAACCGATCAGTTGGGGGCGCAAGGTACGCTATGCGCTGGTGGGCGCTACGATGATTTAGTCACTCAATTAGGCGGCAAACCCACGTCAGCAGTTGGGTTTGCGTTGGGTTTAGAGCGTTTAGTGTTAATGTTGCAACAGCAAATGCAATTGGAAGCCAGTCCGGATGTGTATTTAGTATTGGTTGGTGAAGCCGCAGAAATGTATGGCATTATTTTAGCTGAACAGTTACGCACAGTTTGTCCAGATTTATATATCATGACCAATTGCAATGGCGGTAGTTTTAAGAGTCAGCTTAAACGCGCCGATAAGAGCGGGGCGCGCTGGGCGATTATTATGGGTGATGATGAAATTGAAGCGCAAAATTTTGTATTAAAAGATTTGCGTAATGATATTGAGCAGCAAACTTTAGAGCTGGATGCTTTAGTCCAGTTTTTTGAATATGAGCAAGAAGAAGAGGACGAGGAAGAATAGTCATGGCTTATAATCAAACCGATAAAGAACAAATTGAAGATATTAAAAAATGGTGGCGCCAATACGGTAAGTATTTAATGGTGGCAGTGATTATTGGTCTGGGCCTGGGGTTTTCCTGGCGTTATTGGCAGCGTCATCAATTAGAGATGTCGACTAAAGCATCGAGAGCCTATGACAATATGTTAGTTGCCGTTATTGAGAAAAAACCTTCCCAAGTAAACGATTATGCGCGCTCCATCCAGCATGCTTATCCACGCACGCCTTATGCGGCTTTAGCTGGATTATTAGCAGCTAAAGAGGCAGTTACAGCAGGTAAATTAAATCGTGCTTATCAACAATTAAATTGGGTTTTGCAGCATAGCAATTTCCATATTTTGCAACAGATTGCCAGTCTTAGAGCTGCACGGGTTTTATTAGCGCAACATAAACCTGAATTGGCCTTAAGGCTCGTTAAGCCTGTGCGGGTAAAAAGTTTTATGCCACTGATTCATGAAGTCCGTGGTGATATTTATTTGGCCTTAAAAAATAAATCCCAAGCTAAAACCGAATACCAACAAGCTAAGACTGAACTTGCTAGCAAGGGCATCACCAATCCCATTATCAATATGAAACTCGCCTCGATTTAGCATATCAAGTAGCCGACTAACCAAGCAGAGGGAAAGCACTTTCCCCGCAATTATTTTCTTGAGGGTTTTGTTTTAATTTAAAGCAAAACCCGTGAATTCAAGACTTGACCCCAATTTCTTAGGTTTGTGGTGAAGGTTGTTCTTCTCCTTTCTCTTCTTTTTCTTTTCTTTGTGCTGTCTGTTCTCGTTCGCCCCATAGACTTTGTTGTGTTAGTGCTACAATAT
>JAHZKQ010000001.1 GCA_022600315.1 Gammaproteobacteria bacterium | reverse complement strand
ATCAACGACCGAACAAAAAAAAGATAATCAAAGCGGTGGCGTTTCAGTAGACGGAATATTTAACGAAAAACCACACCTAAAAGCTTTACTACCTCAGCCGGCTAGTTTAGAACCTGAAGTACTTAAATTACAATTTGGTGATGATTACTGCAGCAATGGTTATGGCTTATAATAAATTCCCTGATTCCATTATTTGCAAATAATGCTCTAACTCACCCACTAAATAGTAAGGCAGATTAAGTGATTTAAATGATTTTCCTGTTGATGTTTGCAAACTGTCGATTTTTATTTCCCCTGCATAAAGACGCACGGCATAACCATGATGGGTTGACTCCATGTATTGCAACAATGATCTTAACCTGCCGGTTTTACCTGATTTAACTTCCACAGGAATCAGATATTCCTTGAACGGCACAACATAATCCACTTCAGCATTAGATTGCGCCTTCTCTCGCACCCAGAATTTAAGTTGATGATAAATAGCTTGATAGGTGGCTAATAATTTTTGGCCGACAACGCTTTCGATAATACGACCCCGATATAAAGTATTTAAATCTTTTACTGTTAGGTAATGATGCTGTAATCCAGCGACGTAATTCACGATGCCAATATCTAAGAACTGTAATTTAGGCAATTTTTTGTGATTCACTTCTGCTGGCAGCACTGTACTTGTGGTTGGATAAACGAGCTTAAGCAACATGGCTTTTTCTAAAGTCCGCAGCGCTTTGCCCATTTCACGTGATTTATAATTTGACTGACCAAACTCTTGAAAACGAATTCTAGCACCTGATTCTATCGGTGGATGAAACAGCGCAAGCAATTTATCGTGCACGAATTGAGGGCAAGGATATTGTTTTAACGCTTTAAACGCTTCAGTTTTATTGGCGGCTAATAAATATTCGGCAAACGATAACGGGTACATAAAAAGTAATACTGGAACATTGGTATCAACGGGTCGCTTAAGATGAAAATGTATAGCGCCAATTAAATCATTGACGGAATAATCACGTTCAAATAAATCACGATCAGCCTTAAGCTCCAAATTCAGACTTAAGAATTGATTGTACTGCTTACCAAATTCTTTGACGATGGTGGTTTTATCCACCTGACGAGCACCGCGTAAAATCAATGAATTACGTGAAGAGTTCTCCGACTAATCTATAACTGATTGATTTATATTTCTTTTGTACATTTACCCAACCTTTTTTGTAAAGGAATAAGGGGTATTTGTGAAATTCTTGTCACAGAATAAGGGCAAATAGTCACTCACTCTCACACTGATCGCAGATGCCATAGATAGTGTAGCTGTGATCAGTCATGGTGAAACCGTTCTTGATGGCAATCTCAGCCTGGCGGGTTTCGATCATCTCATCATAGAACTCCTCCACTCGGGCGCATTTTACACAAACCAGGTGATCGTGATGATCGCCTTGGTTTAGTTCAAACACCGAATGACCACTCTCGAAATTATGTCGGACCACAAGGCCGGCCGTTTCAAATTGGGTTAAAACTCGGTAGACCGTTGCTAAACCCACATCCTCGTCCTGCTCGCATAAGGTTCGATAGACCGCCTCGGCGCTAAGGTGATGGTGCTCAGCTTCCTCTAGTATTTTCAGGACCTTTAAGCGCGGCGTAGTAACCTTTAAACCCGCATCGCGTAGATTTTTATCTTGCAAGTGACTAACCTCCACAAATACGCTATGATCAGCTGCCTGTGAGTTTACCACAACACGGAGTCATTCTCATGCGACAGCGCCTTTGGCAAATTTTTATCGTGCTAGTGCTTGGATTCGCCTTAACGGCTTGTTTTCACGTACCAGTGCAACAAGGCAACGACTTAACAGCTGCTAAAGTGCACACCTTACAAAAAGGTATGAGTCGCGCTCAAGTTTATAAATTATTTGGCACGCCGGTGCTAAATAATATCTATGAAGATAATACCGTTTATTATGTTTATACCTTTAAAACCGAATATAATTCCTTTACCAAGCGTTGGCTGGTGATTGAATTCTACCAAAACCATGTGGCACGGTTTTTTATGAGTCAGAATTTAAAACCGAAAACGAAAAAAAGTTAAGTTTTTTTTGCACGTAAATGCCGTGCAAGTTTAGGGTCGATGAGCAATGGTCGGTAGATTTCAATGCGATCCTGGTCTTTTAAACTCGCATCCCATGCCGCACGCCAACCATGAATCCCCACCACCATATTCGCTAAATCTAACTCAGGAAACTCCACCAACATACCGGACTGGCGAACGGCGCGAGCTAAAGTACAATCGTTAGTAACCTTCAATCTCAATTCCAGTTGCCGTTCTGGTGTTGCATACGCTACCGTGATATTAAGCATCGCCATAAACCTCGCGCGCGCGGGCGCTAAACGCATCGACCAGTTTACTGGCCACTTGGGTAAATAAAGGTTCAAACATCATCGCTAATAAACCTTTGGAAAATTCAAATTCCAAGTGTAACGTCACCTCACAAAGTTCGGCTTTGTTTGCAAAACTCCAAAATCCTTCTAGTTGTTTAAATGGGCCATCCAATAAACGTATTTCAATCATCTTTGGTGCCTGTAAGCGATTGATGGTCGAAAATGATTTGCTCATGCCACTGTAGGAGAAATGCAAGCAGGCGCGAATTTCATCCTCGGTTTGTGAAATTAATTCGGCCTCTGAACAGGCTGGAATAAATTCCGGATAATGCTCAATGTCATTCACCAAATCATACATTTGCATCGAACTATAAGGCACTAACGCCGTTTTCTGTACCACTGGCATTGGTCATTTCCCTCGCGCATTGGGTAAACCGGTGATAATATACCGGATATTATGGGAAAACAATCTAAACAAGCTGACAACCTCATCGCCAAAAATCGCAAGGCTTGGCATGATTATCAAATCGAGCAGCGCTTTGAAGCTGGCCTTATGTTAGAAGGCTGGGAAGTCAAAAGCCTGCGCGCCGGTCGCGCGCAGCTTAAGGAAAGCTATATCATTATTAAACATGGTGAAGCCT
>JAHZKQ010000038.1 GCA_022600315.1 Gammaproteobacteria bacterium | reverse complement strand
TCAAGACTTGACCCCAATTAATTTTTAGCCAAAGAAGTCTTTACCGTATTGCCCCAATGCCTCTCCGGCACCGTCTGCACCACCATCCATACCACCAGTTACCGCGGCTTTAACTGCACCAGCAGCAGCACCACCGCCTTGACCTAAGACCTTACCAGCGCCCACTCCAACTTCAGCCATTTTACCGGCTTGTCCAGCCACAGCACTGCCATAGCCTTGGATTTGTTGCGCCAACTGGGCAGGTGAACTGTCTTGCACACCTTGACTACCCACCCATTTCATAATGCCGTTGGGTAGGGCATACACGACACTGAAAGATTGTTGCAGCAAGGTAAAAACCATACCGCCAAACATGGTGAGCATGCCAATAAAGCCAATCACACCAGCTAAGCCGCCAAAACCACTGCTGGCATGACTAATAGCCGCTTCAACACCCGATGTGCCGGACACGCCAAAGACATCGTGCAGCACGCCAGTAAAACCATAAATTAATAAACGTAAACTAATATATGACAATACAATCGCCGCAATTAAACCCACCACCAATAATACCGGACGTAAAAACACACTCAGTAACAGCATAATGGCTTGCTGTGCTTGACCTAAAAAGTCATGGTTTTCCGGGTGCGTTAAGCCGTAACACACCAAGGGCGCGGCTACCATCGCCTCGAGCACAATGATCATCCAACCAATACTACAGAAGGTAAAGAGTATGTAAGGATAAAGCGGCACATAAAACGATAAGGTCACCCCAGGCACTGCCAATGCCGCGATAATCAGCATACACAAAGATTGTGCCCAACTATTTAAGGACTGCCAAATTTTACCGCCCGGTGATTCAGAATTACAAATCCCCATCCCGGTGGCCAACCCAAATGCCAGCCAAAACGCTGCGGTAAAAGCATTATGAATTGCACTTAAGCACGCATGACCGATATTCATTAAGTACTGAATCGGATTATGCAGTGGTTTAGCAAACGCATCATAAACCCCATTAAAAGCGGATAAAAAGGCCGCTAAGATTTTATTGCTGTTATCGCCAGAAGAAACCGCACCCGTTTGGTTGTTATCAATATTAGTGCGACCCAACGCCTTTTCATAATCAGTGATCTGCGCACTGGCATTACTAGCATAAGGTTGAAAATCACCTTCTGCCACACCTAATTGAGTGACAATATCAGCTGGCAATGAATCAGCCTGATAACTTTGCACAAATGGCGCACTTTTACTGACATCAACCGTTGCTTGCTGTGCATCATTGAATTTCTCTAAATCCCAATAATAACGCCCTGCCATCATCCAGCCGTCACGCTTAGCGTTATTAATAAATTCATAGTTGGGATTGCTGGTGTCATATTGCGAGCAATATACACTTGAGGCATCAAAAGGAATACGCCACGAATATTTCAAACAAGGTCTTTGCGAAGCGTATAACTGCACCGCATTATAGTAACCCAACACCATATTGGCTAGGTCATGACCGGCCTCATTGGCAATACTTTTAGTATCCACCGGCGCACTATTATTTTTATCCTCATCTTCTAACATTTGCTCATAGCGTTGTGCAACTGGTAATTCGTCCATCACCATTTTCGTCACTGCCGGAAAAGTCTTCGCAGATTTTAACAAAGTTTGCTGCATAGAAGGAGAAACCGGTAACTTACTATCGTCATTAGTCGGATTGAAAATCGGTTTGCCGGTTGGCGCTAGAGCCGTGACTTGACCACAGCGCTTGCCATAATTATGACTCACTACATGGTCTTTATCACCAAAGCCTGGAAAATAAATCGTTAGATTCTTATTATCAATTTCCGGATGATAATCTTTATACTCTGGTTTTACAAAAACCCCAGAAGAACCACCCGGTGCAACGCCACTGCTTGGTGGCGGATTATCGGGGTGCGCCTCTTTATAAGCACTGCGAAGCATACACACTTCATCAACAAAAATATGTTGGGCCGCGGCCTTAGTCGGTGACTTCGTCACATCATTCGCACTGGCTGAAAACTTTGACTGAGTCGCTGTTTTCTGTACGCCCGGCATTTGACCCAATAAAGCATTCGCCAAACCATTAACATCGCCTGAACCATCGTCTTTGCTGGTATTCACTAAAATACCACCGTTATTTAAATAGGTTAATGCAGCATTCCACGTATCATCGGCTAATGCCACCCCGGCAGTGACTGAACGCATAACGATATCTTGCATCACGGTATAGCCAGTGGCCGCATTGGGTAACACTAAACCCACGCCCATCGCCATCCGTAAAATTAAAAAAGCCACTTGTTTATTAGACGATTGCATTGAGCCTTCGTGAGCCGCACGAAGTGCCGTCGTCGTCACGGTATAGCCCATAAACATCACAATAAAAGCTAGCAAGCCATCGTTTAAAATTCCCAGCATTTTTCCGATAATCTGCCCACTTTGACTATGAGTGACATTACCAACGGTACCAAAAAACTGGCTTAAAAATTGCATGGAAATATCCGATGCAGGCGGCGTTAAGTTAGGTGTACTTAACGAGCTGGCAAACACCGGCGAAACGAATAACAATAACAGAATAAACAGCCAAGGCCGTGACTTACTAAATAAGGCTTTCATGAAACTTTCCTCTGAAATAGACTGTGAAACCAAGTGGAAAAAGTTGTAGATAATATGCGACGTTTTAATTTAAAAGAGCGAATACTCGCCGCATAGGCTTGTGATATTGCATACAGAGTCAACATAAATGCCAATAGGCCACCTATCAATAAACCTGCAGCGAATAAATGAAACATGTAATAGAGTAGAAATAGGCTAGCTACCAAACAACCATATGAAACTCTGGTTTGTAGACGGGCCATTTTTTCAATGTCAGCATCAGAAAGATTATTGTCATACATAAACTTCTCAAAGCTATCCCAACGCTGCTGCTTGCCTTTGTTGGCTTTAAGCAACTGCTTGATGGTGCTGCCACCTTCTTTGATTTGCTCGGAACCAATCCATTCGCTCGGCTTGATGCCTGAGAACAGACCCTTCTTAATGACTTTCTTAAGACCCATAACTGGAACTCCTAAACGGTAAATTCGATCAATCGCTTTGAACATCGTAACAGACAAACCTTAAGGAAAGATTAAGGGTTGCTTAAATCGGCAAGTTTTTTAACAGAAATTTAAGGATTCGTTGCCTTATCAAAACACAAAAACCCCGAAAAAAATCGTCTAATCTGCGCCCTTGTACATTAGCAGCAGAAAAACTCAGCCAATCGGTAAAATTTATTCAAGATCTTAAGGATTACTTAATCTTTCCTTAAGGTTTATGCCGTATAGTGAGTAGATCTGTATCAACAAAAGTTATCGAGGAGCCCTGTGCCTGATTTAAGTTACAAAGCCGTACACCAGTTTTGGAATGAGTACCAAGATCCCTTGATCTACCGCGTCATCAGTTTTATGGAAGGCGTGGAAGACTGGACCTTGGACAATGATCCACAGCTTGAAACCGCGCTATCCGAGCTTGGCAAAACCTTAGATGATTTGGGCAGTATTGATATCGAAGCCCAGGAAGATTTAATTAAGCTAGTCGCCCATATTAAGACCGGTCGCGGCCTACGCTTATTAATGGCCTTAGACACCGCCTACCCGGGTGCAGCTGCCAAAGTGTTGATGCATGCCGAAGAAGTCACGCGTGCTGAAGACGACATTGCCGGTATTTTCCTACGCCGCAATATTGTTTTTGAACGCCTGCGTTTAATTGGCCGAGTATTTGGCCGTGATCGTTTTAAATTAATCCTTGAAGCCCTGGAGGACAGTGGTTATGACTAACCGAAAACTTGCAAGCTTAGCGCTTGCGCTTTCAATTTTCACCTTAGGTTATGCCTCAATGGCAAGCGCTGATGTCACTGCAAATACTTGCGGCGATCTATTAACTGCCGCGCAAAATTCGCGAGGCTCAACCGCTACGTTTATGAATTTCTTACGCGGCAAAAAAATTCTTATCAAGCAATGTTCAGCGCAATGTGGTCAATTTGATTTTACTGATGAAACCAATGCCGGTCCATTACATACTATAGCGACTGCGCAAGGCAATATGGCAGCAGCCGCCAGTTGCCAGCGTAAATTTGGTGAGCTCGCGTATTTTGCCAGTTATGGCAGTGGTTTAAATTACGCCGCGGATAATAATGCCACCGATTTTAATAGTGCAAAATATGATAATTTCATCCAAGACAATACTGATCCTAGCAACAGCCACAATAATGTCGGCAGCAGCGCGGATAATGGCGGTAATTATGATACAGGCAACACAACAAATTCTACTGGCGCACCAAAATTTACGCCGACAAAACCGGCCTCTGGTGCTTCAAATAATCATATTGATTTTTGGTAATAGTTTTTAAGTTTTAAGTTAATAGTTTACGAGGTTTTATCATGGCAAAGTTTTCAAATTTCATTACTAGGTGCTCTATTATGTTAGGCACCACTTTAATTGGTCTGTCGAGCTTTAGCTTGGCATATGCCGAGAATACCCCTGCCGGCCCTACCGCGGTAAATGATCCTAATACCGTTAAAGCGATTCATCGCTTGGAAGCAAAAATTATTGCCTTGCAAAATGCTAATCACGCTACTCGCAACCAGGCTAATTACCAAACTGATCCATATTTATTAATGTACAATAAAGCCAATAATGCTACCGTCACGGATACTAGCAATAACCAGGTTTTAAACCTTAGCCAGTACACTAATAAACTTGCTTCTAACTATACCCAAAATCGGATCACTACAAGTTTACAACAAGTTTCTAATCGGATTTTGCCAAATGCTTTTTTAAAACTTGCTATTAATGCCAATCCACAATTAAATAACACCTTGGCTTATTTAAGTAGCGGCATTACCGCCAGCGATATACCGCAAGTATCTGGCACAAACCAAACCACGGCTAATCATGATGATTATTTTAATTTGGCTAGCGTCACTGAACCTACAGCTTATTCTGGTGACCAACAAACCGCTGCAGAAAGTTATATTAAATATGCCACCCATTTAGATCGACAAACTTTATTAAATCAAGTCGATTTTGGTAAGTTCCAAAGCTTAATCCGCAAACAAAACAATTCTGTAGTGAAACAAGCACTGGTGCAATCTCTAATGAACGATCAGACTTTTCAAAAGTTTATGTTGTATATGCGCTCAATGTTAACCAGCCAATCCGTTTCTCTGGATGTATTTAATCATCTATTAGCCGAACGCATCCCAGTGAAAAATTTAGGCGCTGAAGCCGGCTTAAAAGATACCAAAGGCAACACCATTCAAGATGCCAGCCCATTACAAGTAATGGCTTATCTTGCCACTAAAGCACATGGCAAAGCTTGGTTCCGTCATGTACAAGCCGCATCGCCAGCTACCGTGCAGCGTGAAATTCTAACGACTTTGGCGCAAATTGAACGTCAAAATTATCAGGCTTATCGACAACGCGAATTACTCTTAGCCGTAATGGCTAGCATGCAAGTGCAAGTCACTAAAGCCAACCAAATTTCTGGAACGCTACTGGTGCAACAAACTAAATCAGCGGTTGATAATTTAGTGAAAAATAACGGTGCGCAATCGTCTAACGATGATCAGACCACTGGTGGCTCAGGATCGCTTAGCAATCAAGACCAAGCCAAGCTTGATCAGTACCAGAAAAAACATCATATCAAGCAAAATTCTGCTGACTCAGGCCTAAGCCCTAAAGAAAAAGCGTCGATGGAAAAATACACCAAACAAGGTAAAAAATAACCATCCTCGCCGCAACTAAACTTTAAAAACCGGCCCAAGGGCCGGTTTTTTTTATATTTGCTCAATGCTATAATCCTGACTTTGAAAAACCAGGATTAAACATGCCAAGCGTCCTTCTTGAAATGGAAAAAACCCGCAGCCTATATAATGGCTTAGGCAACTACTGCCATGACTTGGGGCAAGCTTTAATTGCACAGCATGATCCTGGTCTTGAGTTAATCTATTATTTACCTTCCCAACAAAAGCAGCTATTTCAAAATAAAGTGCAAACTCAAATCTGCCATAAATGGCAGCGGTATTGGCCTCGATTTTCTCCGTCAGCAGATTTATGGCACCTCACTCATCAAGATTCAGAATACTTACCACCCAATAACAATATTCCATTATTACTGACCATTCATGATCTAAATTTCTTACATGCCAATAAGCCACAGCAGCGTATTGACGCTAGATTAAAGCGCCTGCGTAAACTGATACATCGCGCCAGCATGCTCACGACCATCTCTGAATTTAGCAAACACGAAATTGAAAAACACTTACAGCCCGGCATTCCGATTGAAGTCATATATAATGGTGTTAACGTTAATACCAACCTTTTATCATCACCAAGCTTTATGGATTCCCAGCAAAAATTTTTATTGGCGCTGGCTGAAATTAGTCCGCGCAAAAACTTTAAAGTCTTAATTGATTTATTAGTAAAACTGCCTGATTATCACTTAGTAATCGCCGGCCGGCAAAATGCTTATGCTGAAAGTATCAAACAACACGCCGATAAACTCGGTGTTAGCAAACGCCTGATTATACCTGGCACTGTTAGTACGGCAGAAAAAAATTGGTTATACAAAAACTGCAGCGCATTTTTATTCCCCTCATTGGCTGAAGGTTTTGGCTTACCGGTCATTGAAGCCATGCGCTTTGGCAAACCCGTTTTTTTAAGCGACAAAACGGCACTTCCTGAAATCGGTGGCAAGCTGGCTTATTATTTTAAAGACTTTAGCACCGAACATATGCTGCAAGTTTTTCAAGCTGGCATAAGAGATTATCAAAGCTCAGCAAATAAAGCGGCTGCATTGATTGAATGGAGCCAAAGTTTTAACTGGCAACACGCTGCCAAACAATACCTTAAGCTCTATCATAAATTAACCTAACCAAGAGACGGGTCGACTTAACCAAGACGCGTTAACTGGCGAACTCAATAGCGTTAGAAACTACTGAGTTTCAGCGCCTTAAAAAATACGCTGAAAGGTCTCCTTTCCCACATTCTTATGGGGGAAAGGAGACCTTTCGTTTTATTTCTTTAAGACAGTTAAATTGCGTAGTTTCTAACGCCATCGAGTTCGCCAGCGGATGAGATAAAAGGTACCCTTAAGATTTTGCATCTTGGCAAACTTCGGTTATGCTAGGGCCTTTTAGGCGACAAGGATGATTGATGCAATCAACCGCGACCACTCAATCTAACTATACGCGTAACGTCTATCAATGTGCTGGGCTTAGTCTTGGCATGGCCTTATTCTTTATGAATATCTCGGTTACGCTATGTAGCATCTTTTATATATTAGCGCTAGGCTTAGCATTGGCCGGTGGCAGTTATCGCCACTATTTTAGCGAAGTCATTAACAACCCTATATCACGCTGGATGTTGGGATTATTCGCGCTATTAATGATTTGCAGTAGTTATTCCACCGGCAACTGGCAACATATTCGCCATGACTTATTAAGACACCTGTGGCTATTAACTACACCACTATTAATTCCTTTGTTTTATAAAAATAAAACCCGACACTTTTTGCTAAATTTTTTACTGGCCGGCATGAGCATCGTGATGGTCTTGAGTTATCTTGGCCATTGGCACATTTTAAGCGCCCACTCTAGTATTGCTAAAACCTTACATATGTATCGCAACAACCCCAGCGACGTCTTTCAAGGTCATATCGTGGAAAACTTTTTAATGGCGTTTGCCAGCGGGCTTTGGCTTTATAAATTTTACTATCAGCCCAATCGCTGGCGTTGGTTAAATGGCTTATTATTTATATTAGCCAGCAGCAATGTTATTTTTATTAGCACGGGTCGCACCGGTTATATTGTCTATATCGCGTTATTTTTATTGCTGAGTTTGTACCGTTTTGGCTGGCGTAAATTTATTTATTTCATCTTAATGTTAGCGGCTCAATTTGGCCTAGCCATCATTCTCCCCACCGGCCTTGCTACACGCGTGCATAATTCTGAGCATCATTATCAACTCTATCAGCATGCTAAAAGCCCAACTAAAGCCACCAGTAATGCTGATAGCCAACGCGTCGAAATGTTATTTAACGATTTAAGACTTATTAAAAAAAGACCTTGGTTTGGTTATGGTACCGGCGGATTTGGCAGCGCCTATGCCACATTGCCAGCTAAAGATATGCAAATGGCCGGCATGCAACCGTGGTCATCTGAATTTACCTTGTTAAATGTGGCAGTAGAATTTGGTTTAATTGGCGCATTGTTATTTTTAAGTTTTTTTGCTTATCTTGTTTATTGTTCATTCCGGCTAGAAGAAAAAACCAAAATAATATTTCAAGGCTTTTTATTGATCTTCCTAATCGGCTCCTGCTTTACAGCTTTTTTTAGCACTACCTTTGTCCTTGTA
>JAHZKQ010000004.1 GCA_022600315.1 Gammaproteobacteria bacterium | reverse complement strand
TCAACAGATAAATTACGTTCACGCGCAATATCTGCAGTTAAATCAGGTGGAAATCCATAAGTGTCGTATAATAAAAATAAAGTTTCGCCCGCGATCGTTTGATTATTTAATTCAGTAACCGCTTGCTCAAATATCTTCATGCCATTAGCCAGAGTTATTGAAAATTGCTTCTCTTCTGCAGCAATAAACTGCTCAATCACGGCAAGTTTTTTAATAAGCTCCGGATAAGCTTGACCCATAATTTCTGCTAATGGCTTAGCGAGTTTGTAAAAAAATGCTTGCGTTTGTCCTAGTTTATAACCATGGCGTAAAGCCCGACGAATAATCCGTCGCAACACATAACCTCGACCTTCATTAGAAGGATTGATTCCGTCAACAATTAAAAATGCCGCTGAGCGAATATGATCGACGATCACGCGCATGGAGGTATTGCTAAAGTCTTTACAATTAACCAGTGGCGCCAAGGCCTGCAATAAATGTTGAAATAAATCGATATCGTAATTATCGTGCACACCTTGTAACACGGTAGAAATTCGCTCTAGCCCCATACCGGTATCAACACAAGGCGCTGGCAATGGGGTTAATTTACCAGCAATATCACGGTTGTATTGCATAAAAACCAAATTCCAAATTTCCACATAACGGTCGCCGTCTTCATCTGGGCTACCCGGTGGGCCACCCGGAATATCTGGACCATGATCATAAAAAATTTCCGTGCAAGGACCGCAAGGACCCGTATCTCCCATTGACCAAAAATTATCTTTTTTACCGCAGCGCGAAAAACGTTTTGGATCAACTTTCATTTCGTTAAGCCAGATCGCTTCACTTTCCTTATCTTCTTTATAGACCGTAATCCATAAACGCTCTGCTGGCATACCAAACACGTCAGTTAAAAGTTTCCAAGCAAACTCAATTGCCTCACGTTTAAAATAATCACCAAAACTAAAATTACCTAGCATCTCAAAAAAAGTATGATGCCGTTTTGTGTAGCCAACATTTTCTAAGTCGTTATGTTTGCCGCCAGCGCGCACACAGCGCTGCGAGCTTGTCGCTCGACTATAATCACGTTTTTCTAAACCTAAAAAGACATCTTTAAATTGCACCATTCCCGCGTTGGTAAACAGCAAGGTTGGGTCATTAGGTGGAATTAATGAACTACTTGGCACAATATGATGTTTTCGTTCTTGAAAAAAATCCAAAAACGCTTGCCTAATTTCGTTACTGGTTAAACTCTTCATGTTGATAAACCTTCGACAATAAGCCATGAATACTGGTGGGATCAAAACCCCGCTGCAATAAAAACCGCTTAACTTTGGCATAGTCTTGCGGCGTTTTTAATGCGCTGTTTGCAAATTTTTTCTGCCAGGCTGCAAATAAAAGCCCAGCCCAATCCATCGTTTCGGCATAAATATATTGGTTAATGAGACTTAGCTCAACCCCCCGCTGCTGTAATTCTTGTACAATACGCCGCGGGCCAAACCCGGCCCGACTCCGGTACCGCGAATAGCTCTCACAAAAACGCTGATCGCTTTGCAGATTCTCTCGTATTAAGTCGTCAAGCACAAGCTGAACTTCAGAATCAGGCGCACCTTTGGTTTTAAGCTTACGTTCTAGCTCCAAACGCGAATGCTCACGTCGCGCCAACAT
The DNA here is from genome assembly GCA_022600315.1 of Gammaproteobacteria bacterium. GTDB lineage: Bacteria > Pseudomonadota > Gammaproteobacteria > Coxiellales > Coxiellaceae > JAHZKQ01. The sequence continues at coordinate 2,730 of JAHZKQ010000004.1, read as the reverse complement.
ATCCAAAGCATATTGGCGCACATGTGAATTTTCCAAGTTTAGGCTTCCACGGCTTTTTCTTTAGTAGCCGGCGCTGCCTCCTCTTCAACTTTCGTTTTTGGCAATAATCGCTCACGGAGTTTAGCTTCAATTTCCTCGGCAATTTGTGGATTTTCCTTAAGGTATTGGCGGACATTTTCCTTGCCTTGACCAATACGGTTACCCTGATAACTGTACCAAGCGCCGGATTTATCCACCAAGCCTTCTTGCACGCCCATGCTGATTAATTCACTTTCCCGAGAGATGCCTTCGCCGTATAGAATATCAAAAATGACTTGGCGAAATGGCGGTGCCAATTTGTTCTTAACGACTTTAACTCGAGTTTCATTACCTAAAACTTCATCGCCTTTTTTCAGGGCCCCAATGCGACGAATATCGAGCCGTACCGAAGAATAAAACTTTAGCGCATTACCGCCAGTAGTGGTTTCAGGATTCCCAAACATTACCCCGATTTTCATACGAATTTGATTAATAAAAATTACCATGGTGTTTGAACGTTTAATGTTGGCGGTGAGTTTACGCAAGGCTTGCGACATTAACCGTGCTTGCAGACCCATATGCGAATCACCCATATCACCTTCAATGTCCGCCTTGGGTGTTAACGCCGCAACCGAATCAATTACCACCATATCAACCCCACCCGAACGCACTAACATATCGGTAATTTCTAAACCTTGCTCGCCAGTATCTGGCTGCGAAACTAATAAATCATCGACATTCACGCCCAATTTTTGGGCATATAGTGGATCCAAGGCATGCTCGGCATCGATAAATGCTGCGGTGCCGCCCATTTTTTGACAATGCGCTATGGTTTGCAACGTTAAAGTTGTTTTACCCGATGCCTCTGGGCCATAGATTTCTATGACTCGACCACGTGGCAGTCCGCCAATTCCCAGGGCAATATCCAAACCCAGTGAACCGGTAGAGACTGTTTCAACGTCGCGTATTTGACCACCATCACCAAGTCGCATTACCGACCCTTTTCCATATTGACGCTCAATTTGGCTAAGCGCCGCACCTAATGCTTTTTTACGATCTTCCATTATGACTCCTTAATTGATTCCATAAATGCTAAAAAATTTACCGCCACATTTATAATTACGGCTCAGACTATTATTCCACAATATCACAAAAGAGAACATACCGGGATCAAATAAATCTGCAATAATAAATATTTAAGCTGCGCAATAAACATGCACAAAAATATACTGCAATAATTTTCAGCAACTAAGCGCTGAAACTTTAAGTTCACTTAAAACAAAATTTAATGCAAACCGAATGGCCGAGCAGCGTACATTTTTTCGCCCACCGGCAAATTGCGCAGATTTTGCCACGGCTTCTTCGCCACGTCTTGCGCAAGCAAACCACACCAAGCCAACGGGTTTTTCTTCACTGCCGCCACTCGGACCCGCAACTCCCGTCACGCTAATTGCAATATCGGCTCGACTATTAGCTAACGCACCCGCTGCCATGGCTAATGCGGTTTCTTCACTCACAGCACCTGAGTTCATTAAAATATCTGGTGCAACGCCTAGGGCCTGAATTTTCGCTTCGTTTGCATAAGCAATAAAACCACAGTCAAACCACCGTGAGCTGCCATTCACCGCCGTAATCTCTTCGGCAATGCCGCCACCGGTACAGGATTCAGCCGTGGCAATCTTTAAACCAGACTGTAGTAGCGTCTGACCTAATTTCCAGCTCAAGCTATAATTAATATTTGACATAAATGACTCCTTTTTCTCTTGTTCTTCACTAAGCTTTTCTCTAAGCTTAATCCCAGTCATAATTTGAATGGATGCACAGATGGCAACAGCTGCCAAAAAACATACCCCCATGATGCAACAATATTTGGGCATTAAAGCCAAATACCCCGATATGCTGGTCTTTTACCGCATGGGAGATTTCTATGAGCTATTTTATAATGATGCCAAGCATGCAGCTAAGTTACTCGATATTACCCTAACCACTCGCGGTCAATCAAATGGAGAGCCAATTCCTATGGCCGGCGTGCCCTATCATGCGGCAGAGAATTATTTAGCCCGCTTAATTCGTCAAGGTGAATCAATTGCGATTTGTGAACAAGTCGGTGACCCTGCCACCAGTAAAGGGCCTGTGGCACGTGAAGTTGTGCGCATTATCACCCCAGGCACAGTCAGCGATGAAGCCTTAATGGAACAGCGTCGTGATCATTGCTTAGTCGCCATTAATGCCTACCAAGACCGGTTTGGACTGGCGTGCCTAACCTTAAGTAATGGGCGCTTTATTGTGCTCGAAACTGATAGTGTCGCCACCATGCAAACCATTTTAACCCGTTGGCAACCGGCGGAAATTTTATTAAATGATATCGATACTAAAACTGACGTCTCGAATTTTAATGTTAAACTAAATCGCCGCCCAGAGTGGGAATTCGAATTAAATAGTGCCAGTCAAATTCTTTGCCAACAATTTGGTACTCAAGATCTACGCGCTTTTGAAATTAATCAATATCCTTTAGCGATTGGGGCCGCCGGCGCTTTAATGCAATACGTGCAATATACTCAGCGCAGCGCCCTACCCCATATTCAAAGTATTCAAACCGAATTAGATGATGACGCTATTATTTTAGATAGCACCAGCATTCGTAATTTAGAATTAATTGATAATTTACAAGGCGGCCAGTCACACACCCTGGCAAATATTCTCGATCAAACC
>JAHZKQ010000037.1 GCA_022600315.1 Gammaproteobacteria bacterium | reverse complement strand
TGAAACTAAAGTGATTTTACCTTTTAAGGTGATCCCAGGAAAAGCATCACCGGTAATAGTTACATTCATGCCTTTGTGAATACGATTAATATTTATTTCACCCACCTGAATGGTTGATGCTAAACCAGATAAGTCGCCAATGGTTAGTAGAATCTGTCCTTCCTTAACCGCTTGGCCTAATTTTATCTTACCTTTACTGCTTGGATTGCCGGCATTATCATTTGCATCACTGCCGCTCGAAGTAGGAAATAGCGCAATCCCAGATGCTGATGATAAGACTTTAATATTGTGAAAACTTCGGCCTAATATTTTATTGATCTTGTCAGTATCATTGATTGTTAAACCTTCAACAAGATCAGGTTCAACCCGCGCTTTAGCCAATATCTTTGCCAACTGATACTTTTTTTGATAATAGGCAAGAATGCTATTACGGTAAGTATTCTGACTATTGATGTAGTCATCACGTGAAGATACCTTAGCTTTATAAAGCTGTTTCGTTACTTCAAACTCACGTTTAGCGGTAGAAAAGGCGGTTTTCTTGCTAAGATAGTCATTAATGGTAGTTCGATAGTCTTGGGCTAATTTATCAGAATTAATCTCCAGCAGATCCTGTTTAGCCTTAACATTACCGCCATAAGAAAAATATATTTTCACAATTCGACCATTATCCGGGCTTAACACTGGCACTACCCGAATAGGGTTAATTACGCCGGAAAAATATAATGGCGTTATTGCAGCTTGCAGCTTAGAAACCGTATAATTTAAATGTTTTAATTCATTTGAATTTACAGTGGTTTTTTTATCTTTCTTGCAGCCAACTAACACCAATCCTGCTAGCAGAATAATACTTAATAAACGATAATATTTATTCATGGTTAGTACCTTAATTTAATTTTCCATTTATCCAAAAGAATTCCAAGAAAACTATTGAAAGTGGTCACATCATTTAGCAAGGTGATTCGATCACTCACCAAGGTGGTTTCTTGTTGCAATAGTTGATCTTGAATTTGCGAAGATTCAAACGCAGTAGACTTGCCGTATTTTAATTTCAAATTAGAAGCGGCTAAGTTTTGTTTTTGCAGCTCAACAGTTCTTGCATCAACCTTCACACTGTCTAGTTGGTTTCTAATTGTGTCTATCTGTTGCAACACCTGGTTCACCAAGTCACGCTTTTGTTGCTGCAATTTTAGTTTAGCATTTTCAAGATTAATATAAGCTTGGACTAAATCAGACTTACTTTGAATATCATCAATCGGGATGCTAAAATCAAGCGTTGCATTTGGCCCGGTAGTCGTAATCGGAGTATTTGGCGCGCTTTCATCAGCATCATAACTGGCCGTTAAATTAAGTGTCCATTTGCGGGCGTCTTTCGCGGTAATTAACGCTCGTCGGGTTACTTTAAGTTGCAATAAAGCTTGCTGATAAGCAATATTATTTTCTAGCGCAATTCTAATCAAATCTTCTTTATCAGGCAGTTTATAATTTACTGGACCAACGCTATGATCAACGTTGAGTTTTGCAAACGGTGAGATGCCTAAGGTTGATAAAAGGGTTCGATAATCTTGCTGCATGGATTCTCTTTGGGTAACTACTTGCTGTCTAGTGGTAGATACCGTGACTTCTTGCTGAATTAATTCACTCGGTGCAATTTTACCAAGCTTTACTTTTAATGCAGTTTGCTTGGCGGTTTCTTCAACCGTTTTTAAAGTGTGGATTTGAATCTCTAAACTAGCAAAGTCATTCATTAGGGCGCGATACTGGGTAATCACATTACCTACTACTGTAATCACACTGGATTTATAGGCTAATTTATTTACTTTTTCCTGATCAAGCGCATTATCAAAAGGAATCTTGTTAACATAACCAAAGCCTTTTAGCAGAGATTGTTTTATGGTGAATGTAGCACCACCTGCAGAACCATTTAAATTATTTTTATAGTCCACATCAAACTCAGTGCCGATCGTGTTTTTTAATTTTACCGTTGGATTGACTTGGTAAGTTTGCACACCCCTAGCGTTATAGGTTGTGGTTGCGTCAAATGTATATTGTGGTTGAAATTTATTAAACTCTATTAATAGCGCAAACTTATCAGTTACTCGTTTTAAGTCAGCTGCAATAACATCTGGATTATTTCTTAAGGCTAATAGAATGGCATCTTGCAAGCTTAAATGCTTTGGGATTGAAAAATTAGGCGATGGTGATGGCGAATAGCCAGTTGGCTTATAACGCAAACTTAAAGAGTCTGGCTGCGGCAATACGGGTTTTGCATTCCAAAGTTTATTTTCTGATGTAACGCTAGGGCTTGGCAATTTCAGCATTGCCGAACTTGTGCTCACAATAAATGAACACAGCCCGACCACAACCAAACTGTAAGACCTTGTTTTCATAAGCACAAATTTTTCTATAAAATATTTTTAGAATAACAGTTTTAAGCAACTAGGAATATAGCGGTGCCATATTTGCTGCAAGCTTAAACAATTAGCTTAAATATAATTCAGTATTGCACTATACTGTAAAATAGTTAAACTTCAAGAGAGGGAATATTTTTTATAACACCGTCGAGGTTGCCATGAGTCAAGGACCAACACCTTTATTTGATAGCCTAAATGAAATGCAACGCCAGCCAAAACCAGAAATTGACTTAAAATTCCCCGCTGATTATGCACAAGCACACGAATTTTTATACTCTTACCGCGGCAGTGCAGCAACTTTCAATGCTTATCGACGAGAAATTGAACGGTTATTGCAGTGGGCATGGCTTAAAGCTAAAAAATCAATCAGCAATATCCGCCATATTGATATAGAAAGCTATATTGAATTTTGCCAATCGCCACCCGTCGCTTGGATTGGTAGTAAACAGACCTCTCGGTTTATCAATCATCAAGGGCAACGTATTCCAAATGCAAACTGGCGACCTTTTGTGACTAGCGTTGCTAAAAATCAAATTAATCAAATGCCAAATTCTAAAAATTACCAGCTCTCAGCCAAAGCCTTGCAGGCTATTTTTGCCATCTTAAGCAGTTTTTATAATTACCTTATCCAAGAAGACTACATTAACTACAATCCAGTCGCGCAACTACGGCAAAAAAGTAAATACCTGCGTAAACACCAAAGTACGACTGTAATTCGACGCCTGAGCGAACTGCAATGGAACTATGTCCTCGAAGCCGCTGAACAAATGGCTGAAAAAGATCCACTCAAACATGAACGCACCGTATTTATTATGAATGCTCTCTACGCCATGTATTTACGAATTTCTGAGCTGGCTGCCACCCCGCGCTGGCAACCACAGATGGGGCATTTTTTTAAAGACAGTGAGGAAAATTGGTGGTTTAGAACCGTCGGCAAAGGCAACAAACAACGCGATATTGCCGTTAGCGATGCAATGCTGGTGGCACTAAAACGTTATCGACATAGCCTAGGATTGACACCAACCCCTGCGCCAGGCGAATCAATGCCATTAATTCCCAAGCTGCGTGGTGGCAGCGCGGTGACGAGCACCCGTTTTATTCGCATGCTGGTACAAACCTGTTTTGATGCAGCCAGCAGTCAATTAAAAGCTGACGGCTTTAGCGAAGATGCCGAACAGCTTCAAGCCGCAACAGTGCATTGGCTAAGGCACACAGGGATCTCTGATGATATTAAGCATCGACCACGTGAGCACGTGCGCGATGACGCGGGCCACAGCAGTAGCGCCATCACCGATAAATATATTGATGTTGAGCTACGTGCTCGTCATGCCTCAAGTAAAAGCAAAAAAATCAGACCCGATGATTAATCTTTAATTGATTCGATATTAACATTAGGATCAACGTCAGCAGAATAATCAATATCATCAAACTTAAAGCCAAATAGACGATAAAAGTTTTCTCGATAACTGGCAATATCAGTGAGCGAATCAATATTTTCGCTAGTAACCTTTGGCCAAACTTCAATAATCTTGCGTTGAATTTCAGGATCCATTTCTAAGTCATCAATCCGAATACGCCCGGCCTCATCCAAAGGTGGTGGATTACTAGTGTAGATATGCTCTGTTAACAGTCGATAAATTTGCTCAATACAACCTTCATCGGTGCCCTGCTGTTTCATTAATTTAAATAAAATCGAGATATACAATGGCACCACAGGAATGGCTGAACTTGCCTGAGTAACCAATGCCTTATTAACCGATATCAGCGCCCTACCGTTAATTTTCTGTTTAAGTTTGTGGTTAATTTTTTCTGCCGTGTCATGCAGGTGCTCTTTGGCTTTACCAATTGTGCCATCTTTATAGATAGCATGAGTAATTTGCGGGCCAATATAGGTATAGGCCAAACTGACCGCACCTTCAGATAATAAATCTTGTTCGCTTAGCAGATCCATCCAAAGTTCCCAATCTTCGCCGCCCATTACAGCCACAGTATTTGCTATATCCTCATCACTAGCCGGCGTTAATGAAACTTCTTTGACTTGGCCGGTCATAGGGTCAACGGTTTTATTGGTAAAAGCTTCATCGACGGGTTTTAAAACTGATTGATAAGTTTGTCCGGTTTTAGGATCAGTGCGCCGCGGTGCCGCTAAACTATAAACCACTAAATCAATCTGTTCTAAATCCTCACGGATTAAATCTAGCGTTTGAGCTTTAATTGCATCAGAAAAAGCATCACCATTAATACTTTTCGCATACAGTCCTGCCTTGTGCGCCAATGCTTCAAATGCAGCTGTGTTATACCAACCTGCTGATGCCGTACGTTTACCCGCCGCAGGTCTTTCATAAAAAACACCGATGGTTTTCGCCTTGGCCCCAAATGCAGCACTAATACGTGTTGCCAGACCATAGCCGGTCGAAGCACCAATCACTAAAACATTTTTTGGGCCATTAAACTGCCCTGTTTTGGTGACATAATCGATTTGCTGTTTAACTGCCTCGTAGCATCCTTGCGGATGCGCAGCTGTGCAAATAAAACCTCTGACTTTAGGCTCAATGATCATAGTTTAACCTACCTTCTGTAATTGGCTTATTTTGAAAAAGAACTCTATTCTACTGATTCTACAATAAGTCGCAAATCATTTAAGCCATAAAGTGCTTCATAGTGGGCTGACTTAAAATTGATCTATATGATTATTAAATAAACAGCCCTACTCTTATATGCTTTATAAAAGCATTGTAGCTATTTATTTTTATTGCAATAAATTTTTTATCTACCTGATAGGGAAAACTTTTGGTACAATAGCCGAAATTTTTAAAGAGGAACGATACCGACAACGTAATTAGGCCCGACGCCCTGAGGAATAGATACATTCCTAAGTTAACAGAGTAACCAAAAGGATATTTTATGCAGCTTAATCTACAAAAACTGCCTTTCGTCCAAAAAAAACACATTCCTTGGATTATCTGGAGCATTGCTGGTCTATATTACTTCTACGACTTCATTTTAAGGATGCTGCCCGGCACAATGACTTCACAATTGATGCACTTCTTCCACGTCAATGCGACCGGCTTAGCGGTTTTCACCGCTTCTTATTACTGGTCTTATACCTTTATGCAGATACCTGCTGGCGTTATCATCGATCGCTACAGCATCCATAAAACAATTTTTGCCTCGTGCCTATTTTGTTTATTTGGTTTCGTATTAGTGCATACCACTCACTTAATCCATGTCGCTGAAGTCGGTCGTTTTATTATTGGTTTTGGCTGTGCCTTTGCCTATATTGGCGCTTTAAAAGTTGCCTCTATCTGGCTGCCTAAAAATCGTTTTGGTTTGGCAAGTTGTGTTATTGATTCGCTTGGCACTGCGGGCGCTATTTTTACCGAGGTTGCTTTGGTTAGGCTATCGATAAAATCTGGCTACACCACAACCGCAATTATCCTACTACTAATCGGTATAGCCATTGCGCTGATAATATACTTCTGCTTGCATGATGCGCCGGCAATTTCTGATCATGGTAAATTAAAAGAAATAGACACCCGTGATCGCGGTAGCATTATCGAAAAACTTATTCGGATTAGTAAAAATCCGCAAATTTGGTTGATCGGCCTAGTTGGCTGTTTATTTTACTTACCCTTTTCAGTGGTTGGGGATGTTTGGAGATCG
>JAHZKQ010000036.1 GCA_022600315.1 Gammaproteobacteria bacterium | reverse complement strand
GTATGCAATAAAGCGTGCCCGGTACGATCTGCCGCCGCACAGGTCCGACGCGCCAATTCTTTACCGTACTCAACCGTATGTCCACCAAAAGCACGCTGATAAATTTTACCGTCATCCAAGCGTGAAAATGGCAAACCCATATGCTCTAATTCAATCACCGCTTTTGGCGCTTCTTGACACATATATTCGATGGCGTCTTGATCGCCTAAAAAATCTGAACCCATGACGGTGTCGTACATATGCCATTGCCATTTATCTTCCATCACATTACCCAAGGCGGCGGCAATACCGCCTTGCGCTGAAACCGTATGCGAACGAGTAGGATAAACTTTTGAGATTACCGCAACTTTATAATTTGATTGCGCCATTTGTAATGCCGCGCGCATGCCTGCGCCGCCGGCGCCTACAATCACTGCATCAAACTCTCTGGTGGTTATTTGCATTTTCAAACCTCTGTTAACGGGAACTTAGCCCCATAAAATTTCAAAGCCGGTAGCCATGTACGCCACTAAAACTAAAATCACAAGTACTTCTAAAAATAATCGCAATGCATTGGGCTTAACATAATCGGTAAATACCGTCCATAACCCAATCCAGGCATGCCACAATACACTTAATAGAACAATTAAGGTAGCGATCTTCATTAGCCAACAATGAAATAACTGATGCCATTGGGCAAAATAAACCGGCTGATAGTAAAGTAAATAAGCTAAAATAAAAACTGCGTACGCACCAATTAAAACCGCGGTGATGCGTTGCCATAACCATTCATGAAAACCGCGACGACTGACTTGCGTTACCATAACCATACTCCTGTTAACACGGCACAAACCACTCCAAGCAAGATCACCAACCATGACGTACAACGCGCCACCATTAAGCTTTCACCTACACCAAAGTCCATAACGATATGACGAATCCCCGCCAATAAATGATACAACACCGCGCTCACCGTCACCCATAGCCAAAGCTTAACCCACCAGCTGCTAATGCATTGCTGCAAGGCCGTGAAGGCTTCTTGAGATTGGAGCGAATGATGCAAAAGATAGAGTAGTAGAGGAAGGCCTAGAAACATCAGAACCCCAGCTATGCGATGCAATACCGAGGATATGGCTGTGACAGGAAAACGATACTGAGTTAGAGAAAGATAGACAGGTCGTTCAGTTTTCACCTTTTTGTATCCATTTTAGTGGGTTATTGACTCTCCACAGCCGGGCTTAATGCTATGGGGCAGTATCCTATCGGTTAACGCGCTGATTATAGCCTAGATTTACGCGTGAACTCAAACACTTCTTTCAAATTCCTAGAATTTTAGATACATTATATGAGACCATAGTTATGAGTGGAGCTAAGCTAGCTTTTCACGATTCAGCGGGCGGCCAATGCTTAGAAATATCTGCCCGTGCTGCCTATATTTTCAATGACGAAGGAGAATATCCATGACCGATAAATTTGCTAAGCTCTTACTAGAAGGCGAGGAAATTGAATTTCCTATCCTTAAAGGCAGCCTAGGCCCCGAGGTGGTGAGCGTAAAAGATCTTGGCAAGCATGGTCGCTATACTTTTGACCCTGGTTTTTATTCCACTGCCGCTTGCGAATCTAAGATTACCTTTATTAATGGCCAAGAAGGCATATTACTTTACCGCGGTTATCCCATCGACCAATTGGCGGCAGAATGTAATTACATGGAAGTCTGTTACGCATTAATGCATGGTGAATTACCAGATAAACAACAGCGTCAAGACTTTATTCATAAAATTAAAAAAAACCGCGGCGTGCACGAACAAATTACCAAATTTTTTAGCGGCTTTCGTCGTGATGCGCATCCGATGGCTATTATGGTGGGTGTAGTTGGTGCTTTATCAGCGTTTTATCATGATTCATTAGACATTAGTAATCCGGAACATCGCGAACTATCGGCAATTCGTTTAGTTGCAAAAATGCCAACGCTTGCTGCCATGAGTTATAAGTATTCGATCGGTGAACCATTTATGCATCCATTATCGCATTTAAATTACGCCGAAAACTTTTTACATATGATGTTTAATACGCCGTATGATGAATGCAGCCCACCCGATCCCATTATTGCCCGCGCCATGGATCGAATTTTTACCTTGCATGCCGATCATGAACAAAATGCTTCGACCACCACTGTACGTGCCGCCGGCTCTACCGGTGCCAATCCATTTGCCTGTATTTCTGCTGGTATTGCTGCATTATGGGGGCCAGCGCATGGCGGCGCCAATGAAGCCTGTTTAAATATGTTAAAGTCAATTGGCGATGAATCAAAAATCGGTGAATATATTAAGCGCGCCAAAGATAAAAAAGATCCATTTCGTCTAATGGGTTTTGGGCACCGGGTTTATAAAAATTATGATCCACGCGCTAAAGTCATGCGTGAAACTTGTCACGAAGTTTTAGAAGCCACAGGGTCTGGCAATCAACCGTTATTTAAATTAGCCATGGCTTTAGAAAAAATTGCTTTAGAAGATGAATATTTTGTTTCGAAAAAACTTTACCCTAACGTGGATTTTTATTCCGGCATTACCTTAAGTGCGATTGGCATCCCTACCAATATGTTTACGGTGATTTTTGCCCTAGCAAGAACGGTTGGTTGGATTTCACACTGGATGGAAATGCTTAACGATCCACATCACGCCTTAGCGCGTCCGCGACAACTCTATACCGGTCAAACTAAGCGGGATGTGACCCCGGTGGATAAACGATAAATTATTGGGGTCAAGTCTTGAAT
>JAHZKQ010000035.1 GCA_022600315.1 Gammaproteobacteria bacterium | reverse complement strand
GGAGAAAGAGCTTGGTCTTTGTTATGCCCGCAGCGCATCGGCGTCAAGTTTACGTGTAAAAATTTCTTTGAGTTTTTATAATTTATTTTTTATTCGTTTACCATAATCCGCATCGCATTTCGCAAAATGTTCCAGCATGCGTTTTTTAACGTCGTTCGAGACATTACGCAGGCTATCGGCAATATTTTGGGTGAGTTGCTCTTTTTGCTCTTCACTCATAATGCGATATAAATTTCCAGCTTGAGAATAATCGTCAGCATTATTGCGATGATCGTAGCGATCGGCATCACCATCAACCCGTAATGGCGGCTCTTTGACTGCGGGGTTTTCTGCGGGACCATTTTTACTGTTGGGACCATAATTTTCATGACTTGTGCCGCTAACATTTAATTCTTTGGTGAAAGCGTTATAGGTACCGGCCATGCAACCACCGCGTTGGTAGTTGTCGACTTTTACTGCATGCGGGCAATTCACTGGCAGATCATTATAGTTTGCACCTAATCGATAGCGCTGGGTATCGGGATAGCTAAATAATCTAGCTTGTAGCATTTTATCGGGGGAGGCGCCAATACCAGGAATTAAATTACTCGGTGAAAAAGCTGATTGTTCGGTTTCAGAAAAATAGTTTTCAACATTGCGATTTAATTCTAAGATGCCAATTTCAATCAGTGGATAATCACTGTGTGGCCAGACTTTAGTTAAATCAAATGGATGAATGGCATATTTCTCGGCATCCGCTTCTGGCATGATTTGCAAATGCACGCGCCATTTAGGGAAATCACCGCGATTAATGGCGTCGACTAAGTCACGTTGGGCATGATCAGGATCTTCGCTTTTTATTTTTGCGGCTTGTTCATTGGTTAAATTTTTAATGCCTTGTAAAGTTTTAAAATGCCATTTCACCCAAAACCGTTCGCCGTTTTTATTCCATAGTGAAAAAGTATGCGAACCGTAACCGTTCATATGGCGGTAATCTTGCGGAACACCACGATCGGAAAATAAAATGGTGACCTGATGCATGGCTTGTGGATTTAAAGACCAAAAGTCCCACATAGCTTCAGCGTCTTTTAAGTTTGTTTGAGGGTTGCGTTTTTGAGTATGGATAAAGTCAGGAAATTTGCTAGGGTCACGTAAGAAAAATACCGGAGTATTATTTCCAACTACATCGTGATTGCCTTGCTTGGTATAAAATTTCACGGCAAAACCACGCGGATCACGTTCTGCATCGGCAGAACCCATCTCACCACCAACGGTTGAAAAGCGTAAAAACACTTCGGTTTTTTTGTTGGTGTCACATAAATAATCAGCGATGGTGTAATCTGATAAATCTTTACTTAAAGTAAACGTTCCGTAAGCGCCGGTGCCTTTGGCATGCACTACACGCTCTGGAATACGTTCACGGTTAAAATGTGCTAACTTTTCAAGCAGTGGCCAATCTTGGATCAATACGGGACCGCGCTCGCCAGCGGTCAGGCTATTTTGATCATCATTGATATCAGCGCCGTTAGTAGTGGTTAATTTATTTGGCATTTTAATTTCCTTGTGTTAGTTATCCAGGATCACGATTAATAATTTGGCAGAATAATTCTGCGGTTTTTTGGGCATCATAAAGCGCAGAGTGTGCCTGATTTTTATCAAATGCAATTCCAGCTTTTTTTAATATTTTTGCCAGCACCGTTTTGCCATAAGCTAAACCACCTAAGGTTGCCGTGTCAAATACGGTAAATGAATGAAATGGACTTTCCAGTTGACAGCGTTGGCAGGCGGCTAGAATAAAACTTAAATCAAAATGCGCGTTATGACCAACTAAGATAGCTCGGCGACAATCGGTTTCAATTAATGCTTGACTAACAAAATTAAACAGTTCAGTTAGAGCTTTTGCCTCTGACATAGCAAAGCGAAATGGATGGTCTGGATCAATTTTATTAATTTCCATTGATTGAGGGTTGAGTTTAGCACCCTTAAAAGCTTCCACATGAGTTGAAAAATGCTCTCTAATTTGTAGCTCAGCTTGCGCATTAAAATCCACTGTCACGGCAGCAACCTCAAGCAAAGCATTTTTTATAGGGTCTAAGCCGCCGGTTTCTACATCCAGTACTACGGGTAAATAACCATCGAAGCGTTTTTTCATTAATGTTTCTGTATCAGTCATGTGGATATCCGTGGTTTAATTGCCATTGTAAAGTTTGGCCGGCTAAGAGTGGCACAACTTGACTTTGCATGAAGGGCAAGTTGTGTGGCACTTGCCAAGGTTTTTTAATTAATTCAATTTGTGCCGAATTAATTTTTAATTCATAAAATTTCGCGCCATTGAGGCTGGCAAATTTTTCGAGTTTATTTAGGGCGCTTGCTTGTTCAAATATTTCTGCGTAAATCGCTAGTGCCACGGGGGTATTGTAAATTCCAGCAGCGCAACATTCAGAGGCTTTATCGGCTATTGTATGCGGTGCGCTATCGGTACCAAGAAAGAATTTGTCGTGTCCGGAAGTGGCAGCTTTAATGAGTGCTTCACGATCTTGATTGGTTTTAACAACTGGAAGGCAGTAACGGTGTGGATTAAAGCCGTCTTGGTATAAATCATCACGAGTTAACAATAAATGCTGTGGCGTAATGGTGGCGGCGATATTTTTATGGTCATTGACAAATTCGATAGCAAGTTTAGTTGAGGCATGTTCAAAAACAATTTTCAAAGTGGGGAATTGCTGACGCAAGTCCTGTAGGTACTGATCGATAAAAACGGCTTCTCGATCGGCAGGTTTGACCTTGGCATCGTTAACTTCAGCATGAATTAATAACGGCAGTTGAATCTTTTCCAGTACTTCAAACAAGTGATAAGCTTTTTTAATATTTTTAATGCCGGCATTGGAGTGTGTGGTAGCACCAGCTGGATAGAGTTTTACCGCGTTAATAAACTCGCTAGCTTTGGCAGCCTTTAATGTTGCTGTGTTGATTGTATCGGTAAGATATAAGGTCATCAATGGGCTAAAATTTGCACCATCTGGAATGGATCGCAGAATTCGTTGTCGATAAGCGTTGGCAGCATCAATGCTGGTGATGGGTGGTATTAGATTTGGCATCACAATGGCACGCCCAAAACAGGCAGCGCTATCGGCTACGGTGCGTGCCAGTGCTTGATTATCGCGCAGATGGCAATGCCAATCGTCGGGTTGAGTGAATTTTAATGTTTGCATAAGGAAAATCAATTGGTTTCGTGGATTTCATTGTAGCAAAGTTTATGCGGCTTGCGGTATAGTATCGCTTTTTCATGGAGCCGGTTGAGAGGGATGCTATGCGTTACTATCTAATGATTTTACTCATGGGTGTTGGAATATTCACTTCGCTACCAGTTAACGCGGCGACTAATACGATTTCAACCCGTCAGTTGCAGCGCATTGAATTGCAAATGCAGCAGTTGCAAAAGGAAGTTGCTTCATTAAAGCATCAGCTTGCCAAGCAGAAGAAATCGCCCAAACTCGCAAAGCCACCACAGCATCGCCATGTTCGCATGACCCGTTTTGGACATTTTGTTACGGTGACTACTTCCCCTATGATGGGTTTGGAATCAAAGTTCAGTCCAAATGATCTTTTATATTCAGCCTCTTCAATTAACGAAGATTTATTTTTATTAAAACAACGCGCAAAACTTGTTAGGCATTTTGAGAAGCATGGCATTAGCATGAAGCGTCCAATCGTCGAAATTAGCGGCGGTGTTGAAGGTCAGATTTACGAATTTTTTGGTAATCGCCCGACCATGGCACCGACCAGTGCGAGTGGCGAAGGGATTAACTTATCAACCGCGCAATTAGATGTGAATGCCATTGCGGGCCATTGGGCGAATGCCTTTATTTCTTTGGACTACGATAACACTCCAGTTTCCAGTGGTAGTCGTGATCCGCGCGGCATGATTTATTTACGTCGTGGTTTTGTAAATATTGGTGACTTAAATCATTTTCCAGTGTATGGCACGGTAGGTTTAATGTATTTACCGTTTGGGCATTATAGTTCTGGTATGATTAGTTCGCCATTAATTCAATCAATGGGTCGAGTGCGCACTACTACAGCGTTATTGGGTTTAAGCACGCATGGTTTTCGTATGGCTGTATTTGGTTATAGTGGTAATATGGGGCAAAATGTTTTGGTGTTTAAACAAGGCGGTGCCGATATTAATTATACCTTGCATTTAAGGCACCGTATTACTTATAGAATCGGTGCAAGTGGAATTACTAATTTAGCGGATTCACAAGGTATGCAAGGCAATGGCATTCAAACTCGTGCTGGAAATTTCGGTGGGTTTGGGGCAACGGCCACCGGCAATGATATTGCTAGACGTGTGCCGGCGGTCGATTTTGATAGCGTGCTAGGTTTAGGTCCAGTAACTATGAAAGCCGAATTCTTAATGGCAACCCGACGCTTTGATGTCGGTGATTTTTCTTTTAATGGTCGCGGTGCCTGGCCGATGGCGTTACACACTGAAGCTAATTGGGGGTTTCATATTTGGCATTGGCCAACGTCTTGGGGTGTAGCTTACGGCAGAACTTGGCAGGCTTTGGGATTTAATTTACCACAAGATAGTATTAGCACGTTTTTAAATACCTCGATTTGGAAAGATACTCAAGAATCTTTAGAGTATCGCCACGATTTAAATTACGCTTCAGGCACGGCCAATGGTCGTAATGCTACGGCGGTTATTAATGCCAGGCCAGGTAGCAGTAATACCATTATTGGTCAGATTGGGGTGTATTTTTAGACTATTGTAATTAGGTGTTTCATTTTTTAGGAATTAACTATGAAAATATTGGTCATTGGTGCCACAGGCAAAGTGGGTCAGGAGGTGTTACGTTGTTTGGTCAGCACCGAGCATACGGTATTAGGTTCCATTAGAAAACTGGAGCAAGCCGATTCAATTGAACAGTTTGCCGCAGAGCCGGTACTGATTGATTTAAAAATGCCGATTAAAAATATTCATCGTGATATTGATGTCATTATTTTTGTGGCAGGTTCGTCGGGTCAAGATGTCGAGGCAGTCGATTACCAAGGCTTGGTTAAGGTTGTTGACATGGCGGCAAAAAATAACGCGAAAAGATTTTTATATATTAGTTCGCTTAATGTCGGTAAAACACAGACGCAATTTATTGGAGAAATGCAGGCGTACTATGCTGAGCGTAATCAATCGACCCCCGATCGGCTATTGAAAAATGCTCAGAGCGAAGCCTATAAAAAATATGTTGAGCTTAAAGCATTGGCGGAACAGAAACTGATTGAGTCTGGTCTAAACTATACGATATTGCGTGCTGGTTTATTAACTCAAGAGTTGGCTTCGAAGCGAGTTAAAGTACAGCCAGGGCAGTCGAATGCTTTTGGGACGGTGTCACGAGAAAATATCGCTTGGTGCTTTGTTGAAACTTTAGAGAATCAAAATACTTATAAAAAAACATTTACCGTATTTGATGGTGAGCGATTAATTGATAAGGAATTATTTAATTAGAGATTGTAATTTTTCAAGGTACTCAGCATCACTCGGTAATTGTTGAGTTTGCTGCGCCTGCCACAGTATTTTTGTGATGACATGCATCATTTGATGTTCGGCATAATGCGGGTCAGT
>JAHZKQ010000297.1 GCA_022600315.1 Gammaproteobacteria bacterium | reverse complement strand
ACCATGATTCACGCATTATTTTTGGCCCATATTTTTATAAAGATCGGCTAGATACAGGTTCTGAATTAATCGTCAATTCGCCTAAAATTCGTGAGGCAGCATTTTTATTAAAACGCTATGCAAAGTTGTTAGCAGAATGTAATAAAATGGGTGTGCCAATGCCAAAATATCCGCGCTTATCAATTAGCGGCAATCTGGAAGGCACCTGGAGTTTCACTAAAGGCTATAATAATGATGAGAAGAAAGCCTTAAATTTAACTACCGCTGAAGTAATTACTTATCTGCAAGCGACGCCATGGTTATCTGCATTTACAGCTTATGATTACGATACCAGTATGCATAATAAAGTACGGATTAATATGTATCGTGCTTATGCTATTTTGGGCGATTTAAATAAATTTCCGGTTTATACCAGTATTGGCCAAATGTATGCACCATTTGGGCAGTATTCATCATTAATGGCAACGGATTCTTTCACTAAAACTTTAGGGCGAATTAATGCCCTAGCTTGGGTGCTTGGTTATCAGTCATTAGGTGATAATGCGTTGCATGTTGAGGGTTTTATTTATCAGGGTAAGGCTCATAAAGATTCTATTGGTGCTGATTTAGGCTATGATTTTAAAGTCGATCAAGTCAGCGGTAAACTTGGCATAAGTGGTGTCAGTAATATGGCTGATAGCAATGGCTTGCAAAATGCGGTTTTTACATCAGGTGCCCTGCAGTCTAAATATTCGGTGCCTGCAATGGATAGTTATGGGCAGTTAAAGTATAAGTCTTGGCTTTTACTGACTGAATATGTGCAGGCTTTAAAGCGCTTTGCAAAAACCGATTTAGCTTTTCATAATCATGGCGCCAAACCCGGCGCTTGGCATTTGGAGCTAGGTTATCTCTTTAAAACCCTGCATAGACCAAGCTCAGTCAGCATGAGCTATGGCCGCACTAATCAAGCCCTGAGTATTGGTTTGCCAAAACAAGCGGTGACCATGGTTTACAATATTAGTATTATTAAGAACAGTAATTTGGCATTAGAGTATCAGCATAGTATTAATTATGCGGTAAAAGATGCTAGTACAGGACAGGATGTAACAAGTCTAGGCAAAAATAGTGATGCTCTCTATGCGGTGTTTGATTACTATTTTTAACTTTTTGTTATACAATACTTGGCAATATCTCTAGTAAAAGGATCTTTCATGTTAATTCAAAAAACAAGCTATCTGCAAGCCATGGGGATCACCTATTGGCACCAACGCGGTGTTGAAGCTGTCATTACACCTTGTTGGCAAGTTGATTTAGCTCCCGTTTTGATTCTTATCGAAACGCAGTTTACTGCTGCAGAAAAAGAATTGCTAGAAGCAATATTAAAAGCCTTAAATTGTGCGGCAGCGAATATTGATGTAGTTGCAGAAAATAACTTTGTTAAAACTTATTCTAAAGTGATTGTGTTTGGTAAAGCAGTCAGTGAAATGATTGATGCTCTAACTGATACGGGATCGCAATTAATTCAGCTACCAAGTTTAGTAGAATTAATTAATAAACCTGAGCTTAAGCGTTCGGTTTGGGAGCAGTTAAAACCTTTAAAGCCATTATTGCAGGTGGCAAATGCTTAATGCAAATATACGCGTAATGACGCAAGCTGATGTTGCCGATGTCTACGCAGTTGAAATTGCGGTGGCGGCAACGCCGTGGTCAGAGCGAGTATTTGCGGAATGTTTATTATGTGGCTATTGGACTTGGGTAGTAGAAAAGGCAGGTAAAGTGGTGGGTTTTGCGTTGGTTTCTTCGCAAATAGATGAGGCACATATTATGAATATTGCAATTTTGCCAGACTATCAAGGCCAAGGTTTGGGTCGAATGCTATTGAAATTTATTATTGATGAAGCAAAAAAATCTGCTTGTGAACGGGTTTTTTTAGAAGTGCGAAAAAGTAATGAGGTTGCAATTCAGCTCTATCAATCCTGTCAATTTAATCGTATTGGTTTACGTCATCAATATTATCCAGAAGAAGCGGGTCAACGTGAAGATGCTTTGATATTTGAGTTGATTTTGGCCGATTAATTGGTTGCTAGCTTTAAGCTTAGTCGGTAGACTAAATAAGTCTGTAGGTAGGGTGCAAGGATGCGGTTACTAAACATTGGTCGAATAAGCAGTTGGGTGTTGAAACTATGTGCTACCCTAGGCCTTTTGTTGTGTTTTCACATGGCTTGTGCAAGTGTTAAGTTGGGCGGCAACTTTAATATCATTAGGCAGCTACACAAAAAATATCCGGTGCCATTATTTAGTGTTGCACTGCAGGCGGCAGAAGTTAAGACCTACCCAAGCGAAATTCATCAAGATGAAGCGATTATTCAGCAAGCCTATCGACACGAGCATACGGTCTTCCCAGAGCGAGTCAGCTTTGTTTTAAGCACCTTTAAAAAACCGGTAGATTTTTATATTGCTGAATTTAAGCAGGTGGTTGATTTTTCTAATACTAGCTTTGAGGCTCCAGCTTACTTTTCTTGGTCTAAGTTTAGTGAAGACGCGATTTTTAATCGCAGCAAATTTTATGCAGGGGCAAACTTTTACTATTGTCGTTTTCTTGATCCTGCATCATTTTATTATGCTTTTTTTCAAGGCCCGGCTGAGTTTATTGGTGCGCATTTTTATGATCGGGTTGATTTTTCTAGCACACGGTTTGTGGACAATGCTGAATTTCAGCGCAGTCAGTTTGATAAGCGCGCAAATTTTCAGCGCGCAATTTTCCAGAAAGGCGCTAGTTTTAGTCGTGATATTTTCTTTGCGGATATAAGTTTTGCTAAAGCCATTTTCAAGGATCACTTTAATTTGCAAGCAGCAGTTTTTATGGGGAAAACAAACTTTTTTGAAACGGTGCTGCCACACTATCTTAATCTATCAAATATCACCAAAATAAATTCGATTATTGATCTGACGAAAACCATTCCACTGCCAAATCATGAGCGCACCTTAATTGATTTGACCGGTAGTGATGTTACTAAGTTTAGGTTTACTTATAATCATTTTAAGTTGGTTTTTCCGCAAGGAGTTTCATACAGTGATCGAGTAGTGATTTATGAGGAACTGTTAAAGTCTTTTAAAGATAATGGTTTTAAGAAAAGTTACAGCTTATTATATGCTGAGTATAAAAGTTTTGTGTATAATTATCATCGCCAGTATATTATTAACTTCGTGCAAAAATATTGGTGGAATTATGGCTTAGATAAATCCAGAATTTTTATTTGGATGTTTGTGCTGCTATTTATCTTCTCAATAATAAACACCTTGTTTTATAAAGCGTTGGTGGAGGGTGCTTATCATGTTTCATTTTTAGATATTGGTAAGAATTATCGCGCCAGCCAAAAAAACCCAGTGGTTCGTTTTATATTAAATTTTCCAATCACCTTGGTCTATACCATAATGCTCTTTTTTGGCGGTTTGATGGGTTTTCAGCGCAATGCTAACGAGTTCACCAGTAAGAGTTGGTTAGTGAATTTATATTTGATGATTATGATTGCCTTTGGGCTTTTGTGTGTGTTGTTTATTTTGAATTTCATTATTAAGATTTAATAGGGGTTATTATGTCAAAACAAAGTAGAAAGCGTTATATTCGGATGATCTGGTCAAGTAATTTATCGCAAATGTTATTATCTATTTTAATTTGTATTTCACTGTATCAGATGTATCATCGCTTGGCAGAAGAGCGGGTGGCTTCAAGTCGTGAGGCAGAATACGTGCGGTTAGGAAATCAATTGGCAAAAGCATCCGATGATTTAACCAATGCCGTTAGAGAGTATGTTGTGACTTTGGATCCAAAATATTTGGAAGATTACTGGCATGAATTATTAATTGCTCAGAATCGTAAAAAAGTCTTGCAGCGTTTGCGGATTTTAAACGCACCTGAAAATGAAATTCAATTATTGGATGAAGCTAAATATAATTCAGATGATCTGGTGAATACTGAAACTCGTGGTATGAAGTTAGTGCTGACTGTGGTTGGGGTGCCTAAAATAGCGATGCCTAAAGATGTGCAGAATTATAAATTATCAGCCAGAGATCAACGTTTAACTCCAGAGCAAAAAATTAATACCGCGCGGATGATTATGTTTGATAAAAAATACTACCAAGATAAAGAAAAAATTATGCGACCAATTCATCAATTTCAAATTTTAGTCAGAGAGCGGGCCAAACGTGAGCGTTTAGAGTCGGCAAGGCGGACCAATTTAATTTTTAATGTGACTATTGCTTTAGTGGTTATTTTACTGTTGGTATCGATCGCAGATGTGCTGGTGGCGCATAAACTTAGAAAGGCTTTTCTTGAGCGGCAGCTATAATGCTGGGGTTAATATCAAGACTTGAGCCCAATATTAGGCACCAGGCCCTCTTATATTGCTTTCAATTGCACCTTCGGCAGTTGCGGCACTAGTGTTTTGTGTATTTGCCATGCGTGCTGCAAAATCAACGTTGGTCCAAGGTGGGCGAGCAGTATCCATGCTATTTTCTAGGTCAGCTTTATTTTTAACGGCGGCGCCGGGTTGGGGTTCGGGAGCTGAAGCGGCGGTGCTGGCGTGGCTAGTGTCTTCGAAGTCGGCTTCACTGATTTGATTAGTGCCAGGTTCTGCATCTATTTGGCCTTCAATTTCATTTGCGGCGCCTTCTATTTGATCCTCTTCTTCAAGTGTAGCGCCGGGTTGAGGTTCGGGAGCTGAAGCGGCGGTGTTGGGGTGGTTGGTGTCTTCGGAATCGGCTTCGCCGATTTGTGCAGCGCCAGGTTGTTCATCGGATTGATTTTCTAATGCGGTTTCACCTTCTACCTGCTCGCCTAATTCACCATCAGGCTCGCCAACTTCACCTTGCTGAGCCTCTGGCTTAATTTCAATTTCTGTTTGCTCTTCTTGTTTGGCTTGTGGCTGTCTATTGTGTAAAAAATCATGATATTCGTCGCGATAATAATCATGTTTTCTATCATCTAATAGTATTTCAGCCGCTTCATATTTTTCGTTAAATTCCATTTCGGCTTGGTCGGCGGCATTAATCAGTCCTTCACGATCATTCTCATCGGCCGCATCAATTTGTTTTTGTAGTTCAGCAATTTTATTTTTACTTGCTTCTAAGCTTTTAAATACGTCAAGTTTAAATTGGCCCCTGGCTTCTAATAATTTATCGGCTTCAACATTATCAAAGTTAGGGTCTGCTACCCCAGCCACTTCATAAAGACTACGAGAAGGTTTGCCACTATGATATTTGTCGGCGGTTTTTTTAACCTGATCTTTTTCTTTTTGAGTTAAAGGGTCTTGTTTTTTAGCGACTTTATCCGGCGTCATTTTAGCCGCTTTGCCGTAATAAATATTGCCGCCCCCAGTAGAATTTCTAAGGGCATTGCTTAGCTCTTGGCCGACATCATGGCCTGTGGCTGCTTCTCCGGTTTGGGTTAGAATTGCTTCGCTGGTCGTGGAGCTGGGTGTTGAGGTATCTAGCTGAGTTTCCGGTTCTGGTGCGGCGGCATGGCCTTTGTTGGCACCAATCAATTTTTTGGCTTCATTGAGCTTTTTGTTGATCCGGCTTAATTGGCTCATGAGTAGGGTTCCTCGGTGAAGTTTATCGTTGAGGTATATGTTACCAGATGAAACTTAAGGAAAAATTAAGAAACCTCTAGAAATGACTTTCTTGCCATCCAAAAACCCCCCATTTTTTGAGGATTTTTGGGGTGCATTTTCTGTACAAAAAGTATATAATTCGTTCTTAATGATGTGAAGATAAATTAGATAGTTGCGTAACCATTTGTTTTTAAGAGGTTAAGTCATGAAAAGAGAAAATGCAGCAGAGTCAATGCCCGTACAAAACGTACATAAACCACAGACCAGTCTATTCTGGAAGCCAATTACTAGACGTATAGAGGCAGTAGAAGAAGCTATGCCAGAAGACAAACCAAACTTCTCAACCCAATTGCATGTATAGCGATTAGATTGACTAAGCCATACTCAGCTCGGAGAATAAGTTAAAATGTTAAGAGATAACCAACAAGATGAAGATAATGAATCCATCGCCGTTATGGTAGCGATGGAGCCTGAAATGAAAAAAATCTGCCAGCCTTTTATGGATGACTTCAATTTAGCTTCAATCAGTTTGATACGTGCTTATTGGAATATGAGATGTGTATCTTTATCTACGCATGGAGAATCTTTCCAATATTATCATGATGCTGAGTTATGGCGACACTCAAAAGGCAATGTGCCTGATGGTTGGGATTTAGTGAAATATAATGATAATGCGGATGAATCATCACCTTATTATCAGAAAATTGTTAAGGTGTTGGAAGATAAGTTTGATATTAGTCATACCATTACGGTGATTATTTTTCATATTGGTTATATTGATGCAGTGAGTTTTTCAGTGCCTAAGGCGATGACAGATTTTATAAATATTTTTAAGCGTAATATTGATGTGTTTGAGGAGTTTATGACTTACTTGCGCCAAGCAGTAAGGCCACTCTTAAAGTCATTAAAAAATCATCGGCTGCCATTAAAACTGCCAGATAATCCTGATCCAGGCAGTTTTTTGGTAGGCTTAATGGCTGTTGGTTGCTTTGGAATAACGGATAAAATTCGTTGTCATTACGATAAGTATTTACGTAAAAAACCTAAAAAAAAATATCTACCTAAGAAGTATTATTTGGAAGAGCCTTTTAATGACGTGTATTTTACTATGCGTGAAGTGCAGGTGCTTAAATTAATTATGCAAAGTTTTAGCTTTAAGCAAATTGCTGCTAGGCTTGGTTTAACGTCGCATACGGTGCGTGATTACTCAGATAATATTCGGCATAAATTGTCTTGTGAATCAAAGTCAGAATTGATTGAAAAGGTTTGCAAGTATTCAATTGATATTATGTTAAAAGATACTATCCATACCGATAGTATCTTAGCGAATTTTGGTAGAGAAAGTGCTAATGAGTGCTCAGGCTTTGAAGTAATATTTAACAGATTTATTGAGTATTTTAGCCAAAATAAACCAAAAGAGAATCAATTTAAAGAAATTAGGCCGATATTGGCTAAGCTAGGTTTTCGGCTAGATGATGAGGTGCAATCGGCAGCAGAATCTCAGGGTATGTCAGACCAAGTCTGTCAACAGCAAGAAGAAGCTTAAGTTTTTTAGCTGCCGGGTGTTAGTGTGGGTGTGCTAAATAATGATTTGACGTCAGCAACGATTTCTTCAACTTCTT
>JAHZKQ010000296.1 GCA_022600315.1 Gammaproteobacteria bacterium | reverse complement strand
TGCAACCATCTTCAGGCGTGTCATCACCATCAGACCATCGCTTATTTCCACCGCCGCCAGTTGGAGGTGTTCCGCTAGCTGATATTTCAGGCGGTCCATCTATTGAATCTTTTGACTTTTAAAGAGAAGAAGAAACTCGGTCGCTTGCCCCGAGTTTTTCATAAACAGTTTTCCATTTCGTAAAGAGGTATTATAAATGTCACGACAAACACAAGATCAGGAGCAAAAATTTTGGGGTAATCTCATCAATTATGTTGGTAAACCAAATGCAGTACGACAAGCCAAAAAAAAATATTCCGAAATTGTATTTAGCACGCAAAAAAAAAGCGGCAAAGAGTTTGAGCGATTTTTAGCTGAGTTTACGAGTCGCCTGAGTAATTATTTATATCCGGAAGCCGAGCAGCTAGAAAAAAGGACTTATGAAAAACTTGCAAAAGTTACGCTTATACCAGACGACCCTCGTCATACTTATACGCGCTTAGGATTTTATATGCTGCAGATACTAGCCGCTGTAATCAATGCTGACCTTAAAGATGAATTAAGTACGAATAGTGATGATGAGCTTGAATACGCAGCCAGGAAGCGGATACATTATACCAATCGTTTAAGTCGGCTTATTATGGCTTTGTTACGTCGTGATCCAAAATTTTTCATACCCGCAGATGCGCCAGAATATATTACTGCGCGATTTCAGGTTTATTTTAATGAGCCTGATTTTCAAAAATTATTATCTGTACCGCCGAGTTTAGATAACTCTGGTGAAGCTTGGCAGGATGTTTTTGGCAGTCAAGTCGCCGCCGGACATCAGCAAGCAGAGGAATTTAAGGAAACGGAAGAAAATTTCATTACCGGTAAACATGGACTGATTGATTTGTTGATTAAAGGCTTAAGGGCTTATCGTATGGTTCCACCAATGGATCCGGCGATAAAAAGTTTTTGGTCTTTGGGTCAGCACTGTGACAAGCCAACGACATTGAATCCCTCGACATTTCTTTGGCAAACGGCAAAATCTTGGGGAAAGTGGTGGCTTAGTGAGCCTGAGGCTGTGAAGGCCGTCGATAAAATTTTAAAGGCGGTTGAGGGGAGTAGCCGGTATTATGGAACCTTAAAATTAATTATTGAGGGATTTTCTTTACACGAAAGATCAAGAGTTCGTGCTGATATCAATAAAAGAAAAGCTTGTGTGAAACATTTAATCGCTGAGTTAAAGCACGTGCATGATCTGTTTAAGCTTCTTAATGACAACTTTCCGTTTCACTATGGTGTGGCAATGTTGGGGAATAATCAATTACTAGCCAAGAAAATAATAGCGCATCGCACAGTAGTTAACGCATTATTAAAAACAATATACAAGGTTTTTCCCTCCGAGCTAAGCCGTTTAAGCTCACAGTGGCAGGCTCTATTGGCCGTTTGTCAGGAAAAATATCCTTTAAAAGCCACTTTGTTTGGCGAAGGTGAAGCAAATCAAGCCAGGTTAACAACGGCTGCCGCCGCTATTTTAACGTCAACAGAAGCGCAAGCGCTTAATCCTAATCAGGTGCTTGAGGGTGATGGGTTGTTTAATACGCTTGGCGAAGCATTAGCTACCGGCCAACGTGCGGGTCAGTATGTAGTTGATATGTCTGCTTCTCTTTCGCATAGTTCTGCGTCGGTATTTCATCATGGCAGCGACGATATGCCTTTGTTAACTTCAGAGGAGCAAGGGAGCGGTCTTGGCTATGGATCAACAGGAAGCATGGAATAAAAATCCATTGCAGGTGAGTGGGTTTAATTATTAATAAAATACTGGTATATTCTGAGCGCAACGTTTTTTAACGTGAGCGCCAGTCTATCTAGACGCGTTATGAAATAGGGATTTTTCATAACTTAAAAAGTTCAGGCACGGACTTTTTATCCATTTAATTTAAAGGAATAAAGGAGTTATGGGGTTATGCCTATGTTACGGAATGTTCGTCTATTGTTTATGACGCTAATCATCGTTTTATGTTGGCCATTGGGCAGTTTTGCCAGCCATAAAATACCGCGTGAAGTAAAGCGTCTGCGCACTAAAACCCGTAGCCATTTATCAGTGGCGCCAAAGTTACAGCTACGCAATCCAAAGACCCACACGGTGCGCAATTATTTTGTGCGCCGGGAAATGTTTGCCGTGATGCAAACCGGTTCGATGCGGATGAATATTCAACGGTTGGCAAAAATTTACGGTTGGCCAACTGTGGTTTGGAGCCTGCCAAATGACTATAACTGGCTAGGAAAAACCCGAGTCCATGCCAATAGCTTGCCGAGCTTATTAAGGCACATCTTAACAGGCTATCCTCTACAAGCCGTATTCTATCAAGGTAATCATATTCTTGTGATTAAGCCAAGGACATTACAATGAAATTAAAACCCATTATTTATAGTGTAGTTGTTATTGTTGTTGCTGCATTAAGTGCTAGCTGTGCAACTAAAACTTATCGCGGCGCGGCACACGATATTAATCAAACCCGAAAGAATATCGATGCCAGGCGCCGATTAGCCAGCCGTACTCCGCCAGCTGTTGTTATTAAGCCGGGTTATTATGTGAATACCAAGCCAATGAGTTTGCAGCGGCCACCGAGTTGGTTAAGTCGACCGGTATCATTACAAGCTGAACAACTACCGTTTAGCTTATTAATTCAGCGGTTGTTACGCAACAGCGCGATTACGGTTGCTTACGATAATCCAGCAATTCCGAATCAATTAATCTCAATTAATTTCACCGGCACGGTTAGACAAGCCTTGGATAGTTTAGCCGCGCGTAGCCATTACGCGTATCGTTTGCAGGGTAAACATTTAACTTGGTCTTCATTTGTGACTCGTACCTTTAATATCGCGTTTATGCCGGGTGAGTCAGATTATTTAGTTGGGCAAGCGCAAGATACCAATAATAATAGCAATCAAGTGCAATCGTATGGTTCGGGTGGCAATGTCAATCACTTGCAAGACGATCAATACAGCAGTTTACGCGGCAGTATTTCAGTATGGCGTGATTTGCATCGTGCGTTATTTAGTTTAAAGTCCCAAACCGGTAAAATTATTGTGTCTGAATCGACAAGTACTGTCACCGTGCATGATCATCCTGGCAATGTCGATGCCATGGCCGCTTATATTCATAAGTTAAACAAAGAGCTTTCTAAAGAAGTTGGCATTAAAGTGCAAGTTTTGGAAGTCAATTTAAATGACAGTGAAAATTCCGGCATTAACTGGGGTGCAGTAGCGAATGTGCTAAATACCAGCATTAAATTTACTTCTGGTTTTGGCACTGCGGCGAACTTAACCCAAAGTGTGGTGCGTGGTGCCTCAGCTACTAATGGTGCCAATTTTATTATTGGCCGGCCCAATGGCACGCAAACTTTAATGCAAGCACTTAGCACACAAGGCAAGGTTCGCAGCATCACCCGTCCGCAAGTGGTGACCATGAACGATCAAATTGCTTCGATTCGGATTACCCAAGACACCGGTTATATTCAAAGTGTCAGTACGTCGTTCTTTGGCAGCAATGGTAATGCATCAACCTCAATTACTCCCGGTAATGTCACGGAAGGTTTTACTTTATATATTTTGCCGAAGGTTCAAGACAATCGCGTGATGATGCAAGTGACCAGCTCTTTATCAAACTTATTGCGACTTGATAAAGAAAATACCTGTCCCAACAGTGGTTGCACGACAAGTGGTAGTAGTAACCAACAATATAACGCCATCGAGGTGCCTACCACTTCGGAAAAATTGTTTAATCAACGCAGTATCGTGCAGTCCGGGCATACCTTAATTATTGCTGGCTATAAAAACTTGCGCGATGAGATTAAGGACACGGGTGTATTTGGTGTCTCGGCTTTGGGTGGTAAAGGGGTGACCCGTAAAAATGTTGAGACCGTGGTATTAATTACGCCAACTATTTTAAAAACGACAGGCTAATGACTAGCATTATTCGCGAACAGGATCAGGTGCATTTTATTATCGGTGCTTATCGAGAGGTTGTACCGGTTACGCGTCGGCGTTTACTGCGCTATGAAATGGAAACCTTGGCTGAACAGCAAGGCCATTATTTACAAATTTTTAGCCGGCCCAACCAACAATTAGAAATTGTTTCGGCTAAAGAATCCGGTTATTTGTTAGGTGAAACCGTTTGGCAATATTTGGGTGAGCCTGAACAAATGATTTTTTGTGAGCAGTTGGCCGATAGTGGTGAAGTGCTATTAGTGATTGTTTGTAATAACAATGTATTTCTCGATGCCAAACTACCAGCTAGCCAAGTTAAAGCGGAAATTTTACCGTTATTAGCTGGTGATGTGCGTTATTCAATTTATGTGTGGGGCGATGTCCCCCTTCAGCAACAACAAAAGGCGGGTGGATTTGTTCTGCCGGCCGATAAAGTACAGTCTTTTGAGCAACTGGATCAAGCCCTGTTGCCTCGATTACCCGCGCTCAGTATCTTTCAATTATTACCACTTCCATTAGCGCTAAAATCTCCATTACTTGGTCGCGGGTTCCCTATTTGGCAAACGGTTATTTTGGCGTTTGTATTAGTGATTGGTGCATGGTGGTTATGGTCGCCGCATAAGCCCAATTTTAATTATCGTCCTCAGTTTAAGCACCATCAGGACCCATGGCGTGCTTATCGCGCGGCACTGCAATCGCCAGCACCAAGTCGGCGCTTGCAGCAAGTCACAAAATTTATTGAACATTTATATTTTGCTCCAGGCTGGCAAGTGATTAACGTGGATGTTAACGGCAGTCATTTTAGTGCAAATTTACAAGTTGATGGCGGCAGCTTGACTGAATTAAGTGCCTGGTCAAAACAGCAGGGTTATCACTTTAATATTAGTAGCAAGGCACCCAGTGTGAGTACGGTGCTGTCAGCGAAATCTCGCGCATTGCCAGCAAAATTACTTAACACTCAAATGGTAGTGACGCAGGTGATCGATGAATTAGATCAACTACTAGCAACCCAAACCGTGAGCATTGGTGATACCAAACAGTTGGGTCATGCACGACAAATTAGTTTAACGATTCATGTGAACAATGTGTCGCCTGACATTATCGACTTGCTCGGTGAAACCTTGCGTGCTTATCCGTTAACGCTTGGGGCGATTCACTTTAAGATTAACAATCAATTGATTTCAGGATCGATTCAAATATCAGCATGGGGATCATAAACATGGCTATGGAAATGAAGCAAAAAGTTATTTTAGGTTTAACTGTGGTTGCCTTTGGTTATTTGGGTTATCAACTTTATGAGCTTATCACCAATGATTTGGGTGGTTCAGTTGCTCAAGTAAATACTCCACGGGTTGTAAAAGCTGATCCACCATCAGCGCCTAAAAAACCTTTCACTAAAGCCATGCAAACCGCTGCAACGATCACTGATAATTCACCAGCCATGTTAGCAGCCAAACCCAGTGACGAAGATGTCAATCAACACATGGCCTTATTACGCAATCAGCGCGCTTATTTAAAATTAGTTAGCGAATATGAATTGGCAAAAATGAAGCGTCAATTATTACAAGAAAGAGTAGCGATTGCCGAGGCACAAAGTCGCATTGCTAAATTAAACGGTGGCGATAGCAGTTTTGCTAATGTTGGGATGGATGACTCGGTCAATCAAGTGATGAATGATTCGAACTTTAAGTTGAGTTATATCGATCATCAGCAAGGTAAATGGAGTGCCACGCTGTATCACGGTGGGCACTACCAAACGGTATTTAATGGTAGTGAATTAAGTGATGGCTATAAAGTGGTAAATGTTAATCGTGATGGCGTATTGCTGCAATACAAAGACAAACGCGAGTTGATTACTTTTAATGGGGTGAAGATGGTAGCCATGCCAAAACCACAGCCGGTAGTAGAAACTAAAGCAGCGCCGGTGATCAAACCGATTGTGATCAATAAACCAAAACTTATTGCTAAGCCCAATAGTGAATTAACTTTGGTGCCAATTAAAATTGTTAAGCCAGTTAAGACTGCCAAACCTGTCGCTAAAAAACCGCTTAAGCTTTATCCACCGGCACTTATCCAAAAACCGGCACATAAGACAACGATTAAGCTAAAGTCTAAAATTTCGCTAAAACCGAAATCAAATAAATCAAGGCTTGCAGCTAAGGCAAAACCTAAAGCAATATCAACGGCAAAACCCGTGATACATAAACCCGTGATGGTGCAAGTGAAGCCTAAGCTTAAACCCGCGCTTAAAAAAGCTATTGTTATTAAGCCAAAATTGAAGAAGCCAGTTAGGCTAAAACCCGCTAAAAAAGTTGTTGGCCATAAAAAGCCAGTGAGAAAGCTTGTGGTTAAAAAACCAGCAGTCAAAAAAACCAAGCCCAAAGCACTACCGATGACTGGCAAATTGAATGATTTAAATAAAAAAATTATAGAGAAGTTTAATATTAAGCCGCGTCAGCATAAGCCTGCTCGTAAGCCAATCG
>JAHZKQ010000295.1 GCA_022600315.1 Gammaproteobacteria bacterium | reverse complement strand
TTAAACAACTTAAAAGAACAAACTGAAAGCGAAAGTAAGACTGCTGAGATTAAGACTGAAGCCAGTTCTGAAAAATCGGTAGTCAATAAAATTGCCTGGCTACGCGAAAAAATTAGCGAATTAGAATCTGAAAAAACCACACTTGAAACGCAACTTGCCACTGCATTAGCGTCTATGGAAAAATCAGAAGCTCATGGTAAAGCCGAAGCAGATCTTGAGAAAGCCCCACCAATCACCCTTACGGAGTATAGTCGTATCCAAGAATTAAATGACAAAGTAGACGCTGCGACCAACTCTATTAGATATTATCAATCTTACCTAGAAGCGTTATTAAACCCAGCAACCCATCAAAAACCTTACCCGCCACTACTTAACATACCGACAAGAGCTGAGCAACATGCAGCCGCCGAACAAAATCGTCAACAACGTATTGAAGGTTTACAAAAAGAAATTGCAGGCCTGCAAATAAAAAAACAACTACTAGAGCAAAAAGCCGAACACTTAAGTTTAGATCTGGTTGGTTTGTTTGAAGCACAAGCAAACACTGCCACCTCAAGTGCGTCTGCTGAAATAAAAGTAGCAAGCAGTAATGCTACTTCAATACCAGAATTACAAACTTATATGTTCCTTAACGAAGAACAAATAACCCAAATAGAAAATCATATTAGAGCTTGCCAAACAATATTAACCCAACTAAAAAATAATGGAATGCCACCCTTAACTACCGACAAGGATACAGATAGTGACACAGAACTTACGCATGAAGATACTGCAAGATCCGTCACCGATTTTACCGAGCTCTTTGCACCACTAACAGATGCCGAAAGAAGCTCCTACGGCAGTATCGACACAACCACGCAACCACCATTGCGAGCACAAAAAACTGATGCAACCGATGAATTTGATGACATGCCATACAAAGAAATTTCTAGTGGCGAAAAGCCTAATGCTTTAGAGTCCGGAAAAGAAGAGATTATAACGGCTATCACAACTCTTGAAGTTCAAAGAGCTGCACTTGAAGCCCACCTTCAACCACAACCAACGGACCCTGACAGCAAAGAAGAACCCGTCCCTGAAAATTTTGCAACGATTTTTAATCAAATAGCACAAATAAACACTGAGATTGAAACATATAAAAAAGAACTGGCCAGACTTCAGCAAAACCCGAATCAAGCTAAAGCTGCACCTAAACTTCCACCACGCGTTAGTGTGAATGTAGAAGCTTTTTTTAATAGCACTAATTCTACTTCATCAACCACAGAAGAACCGCAGCCAGATTCACCTTCATCGAGACCTGCTTAAAACTACTGGGGTCAAATCTTGAATTAACGGGTTTTGGCAGTTAATTTTACAAAACCTGTTAATTCAAGACTTGACCCCAATATGCTATACTCAAGCCCATTTCAATTAGGATGAGAGGTATATTATGCAATTTCGGCAACGCGGCGTTTCCATACTTGAAGCATTATTATTTATTACCATTGCGGCAATTATTCTGGCACTTGCTACCCGTTATGCGGCTACCGCATTACGCAATTTACACGAGCAACGCGCAATTCGCCAAATCCAACATTTAACTGATGTTAGTTATGAATGGCTATCTAACCAAAAACAAATGAACTTTAGTTGTGAAGATAGTAGCACAGGCTGCAAAGCGATTGGTAATACTGAATTAACCGAAGCCGGCCTAATTAGCGCTAATGATTTAATTGACCCATGGGGTGGTAATATTACGATTAAACCTGGCAACAATCCTAAATACGTGCAAATCACGCTAGGCAGTTTACCGCAAAAATCCTGTCTTGGCTTAACGCAGCAACTATTAACCGTTACTAAAACCACTATCCAATTAAATTGTTTAGCGCCAAAGGGTAAATCGGCCACTTCTTATGTGGGAGAGTTCTAATGCAGAAAGTGATTTTAGCGTCAGGGAACCGTGGTAAAATTGCCGAATTAAAATCATTATTAACAACCGTTAACTTAGATCTTCACTCACAAGCTGAATTTAATATCACTAGCGTTGAAGAAACCGGTTTAACCTTTATTGAAAATGCATTAATTAAAGCACGCCACGCTGCAAAAAAAACTCACCTACCCGCCTTAGCCGATGACTCTGGATTATGTGTTGATGCCTTAAATGCGGCACCCGGCATTTATAGTGCACGCTATGCCGGAGAAAATGCCAATGATCAGGACCGTATCGAAAAATTACTCCATGAGATGAACCAAACGGACATTTCAGAACGTTCGGCTAGCTTTTATTGTGCCTTAGTTTTTTTGCAATCTGCCGATGATCCGGCACCATTAATTGGTTATGGTCGTTGGCCCGGCAGAATCTTAACCGCACCACAAGGCAACCAAGGCTTTGGTTATGACCCGATTTTTTATGTCCCAGAGCACAATTGTAGCGCCGCTGAACTTGAGCCTCACATTAAAAATAAAATCAGCCATCGCGGCCGGGCGATGCAGATGTTGCTCGAAGCCCTGCAACAATAAAATTGTATTTTACTAGAAAAAATGGTCTAAATAAGAGATAATGCGCTCTTAAGGTTTAATATAAATTCGGATGTACATTTAAGTATTTTACGTATGGACATCGCATTCAATTCATGAGGTTTTTTATTATGTCAGCTCAAGTATTTCATCGTCTTAGCGGTGTTGTTGCCATTATTGGTACAGGTTTAGTATTAGCATCTTGTAGCCACACTGCACCGGTCACAACAGCTGCTACTGCTACTGCTAGCAATAAACCCGTTTCTCAAACTATTACCCAAACCTATCATTCAATTCGCACGCTAGGTATTTCAGGTCCGGTAAAATTAACCCTAAACTCCAAGGCTAAACACAACAGTTTATTAAGCTTTAAACGTGACGCCCAATACGCTTTAAATATTAGCAAACACGGTAAACGTTTAAATGTATATGCCAATAGCGACCAACCTGTGAAAGTTAATTTAAATAGCTCGACTTTGCATAAAATCATTAGCTATGGCAATTCAAGCATTAACGCGAAGAATTTTACTGCCAAACAGTTAAGTATCTATAGCTATGGTAATAGTCAAGTCACATTAAATGGTCGCGTGCAGCTTAACCGCGGTGTGGCGAAAAATAATGGTCGCATTACAGTATCTTGGGTAAATAGTAATAAGCTAACCGTTAGAGCTAGTGATGATGCGAAAATTAAATTAAGCGGTGTAGCTAAACGGGTATATGCCAAGCTTGGCGGCCAAAGTCAATTGCAAGCGCGTTACTTACGTGCCAATAAAATGAATGTGCGCACTACGAATAATGCCAGTGCTAAAATAAACCCACAACACGCTCTATATGCATTTGCCAGTGGCAAGAGCAATGTGTATTACTACCATCGACCTAAGCATTTAACGCGCTATACTAAAGGTCATGGGAATGTTTTATTGATTACGAAATAGAACAATAAACTTACCCTAATGACGGAAAAATGCAAAAGCGTCATTGCGAGAAGCGCAGCGACGAAGCAATCTTTTTTCGAAGCAAGGAGGGGGAGATATTAATTAATTTGAATCACAATACGGCGATTGATTATGCCGCCTTGTGGATTCACATTGGTTGCAATCGGGTGCTTCGCTCCCATCGCACGTAACTGCAAAGCCGATTTTGGCACCCCAGCATTCCATAAATAAGCAGCGACAGTTTCAACATATTGCCGTGAGCGTTGTTTACGAACGCGATAAGCATACACTTTATTAGTATAGGCACTCACCCGAATCCGCGGATGTGAGTAGCGGCCTGCATAACTATTAATAAAACTTGCAAGTTCAGTCATCGCTGTGCGTTTACTAGGTTTTAAATTGGTGCTGGGATTCACGAAAAAACGATCGATCGGCAGAATCACCCAAACGCGTTCGCCTTGCCGCAGGGTATAAGCACCGGCACGATTTAAACTAGCTAAAGCCTGGCGTTCAGTGCTGGTAAAGCTGGGGTCATTGGCCGCATTATAGCGCGACACATAATGCGGGGTCGCAACTTTTTTTGTAGGCGTTACTGTTGGCGCTTGGCTGCAAGCAGCTAATAAACTTAATGCAGTTAGACTAAAAAGAATTTGGCTAAAGCGCTTAGCTGTGAATTTCATGCAGTTCTCCAGTAATAGACATTTGGTACAGTGATATAAATTTTTAATGATATCTTAAGGTGTAATCGTAACAAATTTTGCTCAATGTTGCTAGAGGAGCTTAGGGGAAATTATATGCCCCCATCCTTGTTCCCCCTAATTAAGAAATTGGAGGGAAGGAATCAAGGATAAGGAGTATAAAAAATTACGTTGAGCTGCCCGGGCCAGATGCAACTTGCGCCCATGATGTTGCTGCAGGTTTTCCAGTATCTTCTGTCGGTGCTTGAAAAACACTATTCACAAGCAAGGGACTGTGCCTTCCACTCGTGCTGGCGGCACCGGTAGTTATTTCAACCACCACCAAATCATCATCCGAACGCGTCGTTACATCAGGCGTAGATTTTCCAGCGCTTGTGACAACCACACCATCATCGGAAGTGGGCTCCTCAATTGGAGCTGCAGATTTAGTTTCCGTAACTTCTTCAGCGGCAGCTTTCGCTTTATTTGCTTTTTGTCGCTGGCGCTTTTTTCTCTTTTTCTCAGCCTTTTTGCGAGCCTTCTCTGCCTCATCTACTGTGTGTTTTTGCTCTTGAGATTGTGCTATATACCCAGAGCTTTGCTGCTCTTGCACTGCTTTTAATATATTAATAAATTCCTGCTCTTCAGCATGTGAAGTGTCATGAAATAACATATTCTGATTTTGACTACTTCGCCCTTTTGTCTTTTTTATTGTTGGCTTTAAATTTCCAATAACAAAGTTAATAAAATCTAAAGAGTAAACACTATATCCACCCG
>JAHZKQ010000294.1 GCA_022600315.1 Gammaproteobacteria bacterium | reverse complement strand
TTTACCATTTTAAGACAATTGAGTGGATTTATTTTATGTTTATTGCCGCTTATGGTGTGGAGCTGGTCAGGAAGTGGTCATCGTGTTATTGCGGCGATTGCTTATCAAGCTTTACAGCCAAATGTAAAAGTCCTGGTGAATCGATTAACGGCGAAGCTTTATCACTATCACAACCCAGAGCGGCGCTTTTTAAAAGCCTCAGTGTTGCCTGATGCGCTAAAAGCTCAAGGTATTAAAACCTATAATCGTTGGCATTATATTAATTATCCGGATGCGGTTGATGATGTACGCTTGCCGCGCTCGGCAAAATTAAATCGGCATAATGTGGCCTGGGCAGTACGGCATTGTTTGCGTGAGTTGCAGCGCCAAGATTTAGTAGCTAAAGAGAGGGCGCGCTATTTGGCTTTTCTCATTCATTTTGTGGGTGATGCACATCAACCAATGCACTGTATTATACATTATAGCCACAATTTTCCTTATGGTGATTATGGCGGTAACCGATTTCCAATTATGACTGCGCGGGCTAAAAATTTACATCAATATTGGGATCGTGGTGTTGGTTTGTTTTATTTTAAAGGGCATCGTTATCCATTGAGTTATGCGGTGGTATTAAACTTAGCTGCAAAGCTTGTAAAACAATATCCAGCGGATTATTTTGGGAGTCGTATTAAGAACACTAATCCTTATGTTTGGACGCGTGCTGGTTATCGGTTAGCGAAAAAATATGCCTACAACATTGCCGTAAATGGAATTCCAAGTGCTAGTTATATTAAAACTGGCCAGCGAATTACTAAATTGCAATTGACCCTGGCCGGTTATCGGTTGGCTTTTATTTTGAATAAAAACTTACTCAATATGCAGCATAAAAAATTATAGTTACTGTCGGATTTAATCCGTTAAGTATTCAACTTCAATGCTATCTAGGGAGCCGTCTTCAAATTCTAATTCAGTTTTGGCCGCTGTTTTAATGTCGATATAATATAACTTGACTTTGTTGCCATAGTGTCTGATTTTAACTCGATTAGGTTTGCCGCATTGCTGCTTAACGATTGCAAGTTTAGTGCCAAGTTTAATGGTTTTGCCATTACAAGTTAGGTTGGGTGCAGCTAGGCTCATGCTGGCAAAGCCGAGTAAGAATGTTGCCGTGGTGGCGGTGATGATTTTGTTCATGGTGTTTTCTCCGATTGGATAATGTGTTAACACAAGCGGTGTATTTTAGCGTGTTTCAGTACATTTGCAAATTCATTGGCATGGAAAAAACCCCTGCAGCAAGGTATGATATCTCATTTTAATCATTACTAAAGGCTAAATTTCAGTGAGTAATTTACCAGTTCGTACGCGCTTTGCGCCAAGTCCCACGGGTTATTTACATGTTGGTGGTGCACGTACGGCTTTGTTCAGCTGGCTATATGCACGGCATTTTAACGGTCAGTTTGTGTTGCGTATCGAAGATACCGATCAGGAGCGTTCTACCCCAGAATCAATTCAGGCGATTTTAGATGCCATGCAATGGCTGAAGTTGGATTATGACGAAGGGCCATTTTATCAATCAAAACGTTTTGATCGCTACCGTGAAATATTGCAGCAATTATTGCAATCGGGACATGCTTATCGTTGTTACTGCTCCAAAGAACGCTTGGATAAATTACGCACCGAGCAGCAAGCTAATAAACAAAAACCACGCTATGATGGTCTGTGCCGAGATTTAAATTTAACGGATGACACTAAACCGTTTGTGGTCCGGTTTCGCACGCCGCAATCTGGCAATGTGAGTTTTACTGATTTAATTCGTGGTGAAATTAGTGTAAAAAATTCTGAGCTTGATGATTTGATTTTGGCTCGCAGTGATGGTGTGCCCACTTACAATTTCACTGTGGTGGTCGATGATTGGGACATGAAAATTAGCCATGTGATTCGCGGCGATGACCATGTTAATAATACGCCGCGGCAAATTCATATTTTACAGGCTTTAAACGCCGATATTCCACAATATGCTCATGTGCCAATGATTTTAGGCAGTGATGGTAAACGCTTGTCAAAACGCCATGGCGCCATGAGTGTGATGGAGTATTATGAGCAAGGCTATTTATCACAAGCTTTATTAAATTATCTAGCACGCTTAGGTTGGGCGCATGGCGATCAAGAAATTTTTTCGACAAATGAATTAGTTCAATTATTTGGGTTGGAGGCGATCAGTCGTTCACCAGCAGCATTTAATACTGAAAAGCTTACTTGGTTAAATCAACATTATTTAAAAGCCACGCCAGCGGTTGAGTTGGTTGAATTACTAAAATCACAATTTAAAAAACTTAATATTAATACTGATGCGGGTCCCGCCTTAACTGACGTCATTAATTTGCAGGCTGAGCGCAGTAAAACCTTGCAAGACATGGCGCAGCAAAGTCGTTATTTTTATGAGCCAGTTAAAACCTATGAAGAAAAAGCCGCGCGCAAATTTTTAAAGTCAGATATTGTGCCCGTGTTAACTGCGATTCGTGCTCAAATGCAGGCCCTGGCAACTTGGGAAAAAGAACCGTTACATCAAATTATTATTGCAGTGGCTGAGCAATCTCAGCTAAAGCTGGGAAAGGTTGCGCAACCCATTCGCGTGGCATTAACCGGCGGCACTATCTCGCCACCGATCGACGCCACACTGGCTCTACTGGGGCGCAAAACGGTCCTTGAACGCTTGGATCAGGCGCTGGAGTTTATTGCTACCCATTAAGCTATCTATTGAAAGGAAGGCCTGTCTTGACAGTCACCAACGAGATCCCTAGAATGCTTCCTCTTGAGCTAGGGGCTATAGCTCAGTTGGGAGAGCGCTTGAATGGCATTCAAGAGGTCAGCGGTTCGATCCCGCTTAGCTCCACCAGCTTGCTAGCTTAAGCTCAGGTTAAGTAGTATGAGCATTGGAAGCGCAGGTCTGACAAAGTAGCTGTGCTAAAATGACTTTTTAATAGAAAGTCCCCATCGTCTAGAGGCCTAGGACACCGCCCTTTCACGGCGACAACACGGGTTCGAATCCCGTTGGGGACGCCATTTTGCTGTCAAGATTTCTTCTAAATTTGACTATTCTCCAGTAGAATGCACAGCAGTTGTGACTGTTTTGCACCTCGGGAAATAGTCCAAAATTTGCAGATATTTAATAAGGACCATTATGAACATCAAAATCTTTGTCGACAGCGCCGATGCTAAGCAAATGTTGCAGTGCCATCAGGATTATCCGCAAGTGGTGGGATTCACCACCAACCCCACTTTGTTGCATCAAGCTGGGGTTACCGAATATGAAAAGTATGCCCGTGATTTATTGTCTCATATTTGTGACTTTCCGATTTCTTTTGAAATTTTCGCCGATGATTTTGACGGTATGATTAAACAAGCGCGGCAAATTGCTGCCTGGGGCGAAAATGTTTATGTAAAAATTCCGGTAACCAATACCAAGGGTGAATTTACCGGTTCGGTCATTGAAGCTTTATCCAAAGAAGGGATTAAGCTTAATGTCACAGCCATTTTTTTAAGCGAACAAGTGAAACAAGTGGCAGCCGTGTTGGCTGACGATGTATCTGCATTTGTGTCTATCTTTGCAGGACGCATTGCTGATGTGGGTATTGATCCATTGCCGATTATGCAGCAAAGTATTCAGTACTTGGAAAATAAACCCATGGCCGAGTCACTATGGGCTAGCACGCGTGAAGCATTTAATATGATTCAGGCTGAGCAAATTGGTTGTGATATTATTACTATGCCGCACAGTTTAATTAAGAAAGTCCAAAAAATGGGTAAGGATTTGCAGCAATGCTCATTGGATGCGGTAAAAAGTTTTTATCAAGATGCGAAAGCCGCGGGTCTAGAGCTATAACTAGTTGCTATTGTGTTTAAGGTTTTTTCTTTGGGTCTTTTGCAAAACGTTTTTTGCAGTAGGTTTCGTTGATGAGCACTCCACCAATCACTAAGGCCAAGACAAAACACAAGGGAATCATTGCTAGCGCGATTTGATAAGCGTGTACCGAATAAACCGGCACACCATCGACAATGGTGCCGTCCCAGAATTTATCTAGCAGGTGTCCTACGATCGGTTGTAAGACTACGCCAGCAAAAATAATCCCCATATTAGTCAAGCCAGAGGCAGTGCCGACCGCTGCTTTGCGATTATTGTCGATCACTAAACCAAAGGCAATGGCTTGAGATGAAGACGCCGTGCCAAATAAGAATAAACAAATAACTAATAGAGGTTGTGGTAAGGAGGGAATATAAATAATGGCGGTTGCCACTATAATACCAATTGTGGCGGCAGTAACAATGGGTATTCGACGGCGTTTGATATGACTGGTCCACCAGCCAAAACTTGGCCCGCCAATTGCAACGCCAAGCCAAATTAATGAAGTTAAGCTTGAAGCATGGGTGTTGCTAAAATGATGTGCGCTAGATAAAAATACGGCTCCCCACGAGCTAGCAAATAAGGCAATTGGTCCCCAGATAGCAAACCCAAATAAGG
>JAHZKQ010000293.1 GCA_022600315.1 Gammaproteobacteria bacterium | reverse complement strand
CAGTGGTGGAGGCACACAGATTAGCAACATACTTGGAAGCACTCCAAGGGAAAGGATAGCTAATGCTCCAGAGTATTGCCTTATTACTTGGCTTTGCAGTTTTATTTGGCTATCATTTTTTTACCCAGCGTGGCCGGCAAATTAAATTCCATTGGCGTGCTTCACTGTGGATTTGGCCATACTTTATTGGTATTAGCCTTATTTCTTATTTAGGTAATTTTGGGCATGGCCGTGATCTAATTACCCATGGCTGGGATTTTATCGTGATTGCAATATTCTCAGCACTGATTCTGTGGGTAGCAGTATATTTTCGCCTACCTAACGCACAAACTCAAAAGTATATTGATGAGTTAGAATTGAAGCATTAAAACCTTACTCATACCAACAATTTGTTTAAACCTCCTTTCTCCGTCATAATATAATAAATTACCGGAGGCCAAAATATGCGTTATATCAATTCCACACTGCTAAAAGATGAGCAGCTTATCTATCTGTGTCGGCCACATTGGATTATTTTTGGCTGGGCGGTGGCGATGTGGCTGCTAGCTATTTTGGTAATGGCTTATGGGCCACAATTTCAAGCGATTGGATTAAGGCTATTTGGGTTTAAGGTGTATCACATTATTGCCTTAGGCGCGGCTTTGATTGGTGTGTATTGGTTTATTACCAGTTATATTACCTTTAAAACTTCAGAATATGCCATCACCGATAAACGGGTATTAATTAAAGTCGGCTGGATTAGCCGTGATGCTTTTGAATTATTTTTAGATAAAGTCGAAGGACTGCGCGTTGGGCAACCGATACTGGGTCGGCTATTGGATTATGGTACCTTAATTATTATCGGCACCGGCGGCACCCAGGATGCATTCCCTTATGTGCCGGCGCCGCTTAAATTTCGTAAAATCCTGCAGCAACGCTTAGAACTTTACGAACATCCACGAAAAGATTAATTCGCTGCCGCTTCTATAGAAAACTAGGCGCATGCTCTTCCACATGTAATTTACCCGTCGTAATGTCTGCTTCAGGCTGAGTTTGATCAAACCCTCGAAAAACATTCACGCTTCCCCAGGCTAATAGTCCATTTCTAAGCCCAACTAAATTTTCGTAGCTTGACCAAGAACCAGGAAGGGCAAGCGAAGTACCTGTAGCAGTGATACTCCACCATGGCAAAAAGACTTGCATAAACGCAAAGCCCGCTACTGTTGGCGCATGATCAACAACAGATAGCGTTAACTGATAAAGTTTTGCCACGGGAATTGTAACAATTCCCTTAGGATCAAATTTAAAAGGACCCGGTAAATTTAATTGTTTCGCATAGCGATCACCATCATCTTCTATTTTTTCATACTCAGACGGCAAACAGGTTTTCGCGACAGTTAAACCCGCGGCCACACCCAAACCAGCACCAACCACTAAACTCGCCAAACCTAAAGCTGCCGTGACAATAGGCGATGAGGCGATGCTAACAACACCCGTTGTAATACCCGCGGCAAGACCTACACTAGCACCCACTGCTGCGCCCACACCAACCGCTTTACCGACTGTATCATTGGCCTGATAAGTTTGTTTTAATCGATAAGCAAACAGCCCGCCTTGACGAACCACGCCGTGCAATAAAAATATTAATGTTGCAACATGCACAGCGACTTGAGTCGGGAAAATATACATAACATCCCGATCGTGCATAAGATCTTCTCGTCCTTGTGGATCCAAGCAAGGGGGATCATCATTAACGCAAGGCGGAATGGGCTCTAAAATATCTGCGGTATTCGTCCCAAGCGCAGTGGCAGCAAAATACGTGGCTAAAAATGCCGCGGCAAAAAAAAGTGCGCCTTTAACAGCCGCCTGATAGGGGGATTTTTTAATCGCAACCAGATTAATATGCCAACTAATTTGAAAGAATGAATCAATCGCCGATAAAGCGCTTAAAGCTGCTGTTTTACATCGCTTGCCAGGATTGCTATCAGCATCACCTACTCCATAACCATCAAAAGTACTTGTAGAAGCAAGAGAAGTCGCCTCATCTACTTTTTCAATACGTACTGCAGCATCACCCCCGTCTTTAGTTGATTCAGAAATCTCTACGCCACCAAAAACTGTAACCTTAAGTGGAACTTCTTCTTTTACTAATGCTCTTGTCATCACGCCCCCTCAGAATCAAAAGCTCGACCGTAGCTTTAATTGTAAATAAAAACAAGTTTGCGAATCAATTTAATTATTCATTAAGGAATTAAAGGCTAACGCTTTGTTTTGCAGCTTGGTTTGGTAGCTCTTGCACAAGCTTGGGGACCAAATAGCCCGGCAATTTATGGGTAACTTCCTGATAAATCGCTAAGGCTCGAGTCTTGGTGACATTAAAATGTGCCGCGCCTTTAACCGCATCTAATAAATGCAAATAATAAGGCATCACAGCGTGCTCAAATAAAGCATGGCTTAAATCCACTAAAACCTGCGATGAATCGTTAACGCCCTTTAACAGCACCGTTTGATTTAACAGTGCCATCGTATGCCGGCTCAATAATTGACAAGCCAAGCTCACCTGCGCATCAAACTCTTGAGCATGATTGGCATGCAACACCACAATTAAATTTAATCGCGATGTTAGAGCTTGCATTAATTCATTAGTCACGCGTGCAGGAATTACAATCGGCAAGCGAGTATGAATACGTAGATTTTTTAAATGCTCAATCTTTTCCAGATCTTTAATACGCCTTGCCAGCAACTCATCTTTTAATAATAAAGGCTCGCCGCCACTAAAAAT
>JAHZKQ010000292.1 GCA_022600315.1 Gammaproteobacteria bacterium | reverse complement strand
CAATATTATTATTACCGTTATTAACAACTAAGTGATACAATAATCCTCTATTCTGATCTAAAAATTTTTTATAATTATTTGAATCACTCTTTACTTCCCCCAACAATAACTTAACAATAGCCATATGGCCGAGTTTTACTGCACGTAGTAATGGCGTTTCACTATTTAAAGATCCATCATTACTGGGAAATTCAATACCTAGACTAAATCCTCTCCCTAAAAACTGCCTAACCACTTCAGTATGACCCTGCTTAATAGCCTCAGCCAATATAATTTTAATATACTTTTCTTTATTGTTAGAATTTCCTTGACTACCGATTTTATCCAAAATAGCTTCAACGTTTTCTGGCTTGTTATGTTGGGCCGCAATCTGCAAACAGCTTTCTATCGAGTTATCATCTATGTCTTTGTCTTTGAATTTATCCCACAAAACCTGAATAGTCTTAGCATTACCGTGTTGCGCCGCCCAACACAGTGGATGCGTCTCTTCCCAATGATAGTGACTAATATTGATTGTTTCCAAACCAAGAAATAGATTAATGATCTCAAGCTTCTTTTCTGAAATGGCAATATTAAGTGGTAACTGCTTAGAACCTATCCGGAAAAATTTATAAAGTATTCGCCGCCACCCGTTATGTCCATTATGATTCGCTCCGTTTTTCAATAAAAGTTCGACGATTCTTGCGTCATTCTGAGAAACCGCCAATTGCAACAGCGTATTCCCCTCGGCATCACGCCTATTAAGATTAAGTTTTTTTTCCGATTTCACAAGGAATTTTACAGCAGCAATGTTTCTGCTTTTTACCGCTGAAATTAAAACTTGATTAATATTCCGATAATTATAAACTGAAAGGTAATTATAATAATTAATCAATTTTCTTCCAGAGAATAAACCTCTCACTTTATTAAAATAAAATTTTAGCTTGTTAAGATAACTTACCCTTATTACAATATTTTTAGGCTCTTCTAATTTAGATTCTTCTAATTCTTTAAAAACCTTTGCCTTAAGCTCGGCTAAATGCCCCCTATTCTGTTCAAAAAGATTTCTAGAAAATTGAGAATTATTACCGCGATTTTTTAAATTATTTTGAATGTCTTGGTCTTCCAATAGCTCTTGAAGCATCTTTCCTTTAATTTTAATACAATATACTGTTTCATCCCTCCTCCCAGCATTACCATGATCTAGAATAATTTTAAGCACTTCGCCAATACTACTGTCACTATTACTATGAGAACTATTATCAATAGATTGCTCACGACAAAAATCTTTCTCGGTTTCTGGAAGCTTTCCAAACCAATTATTAAATTTAACAATCGCAACATATGCCGAGTTACCGGCTTCAAGCTCTAAGCCGTCACGGCTAGTATCGCCTTGAAGCAAGCCTTCGCGTAAGTCTGTAAAACATTTATAGTAATCCTTTGAATGCC
Source organism: Gammaproteobacteria bacterium (assembly GCA_022600315.1). Lineage (GTDB taxonomy): Bacteria > Pseudomonadota > Gammaproteobacteria > Coxiellales > Coxiellaceae > JAHZKQ01. The sequence goes on along the minus strand of JAHZKQ010000292.1, from coordinate 1,274 downwards.
TTGCATGCTCATTTAATTCAACCGTATAATTCACCAACTCCGCCATTGCCGGTGAATGGTTTTTTAATACGGTTAAATCTTCTTGGGTTAATGGCAAAGGGCTTCCTGGCAACAACTCATTCCGGTGTTTCTTAGGCGTCGCGCCACGCGGGTCAGTGCCCAACCAAATTTCGGCTAAGTATTGAAACCCCTGTTCCAACCTTGCAATTGCGCCTTCAACAATCGGCTGGTAAAGATGTATTTTCCCATTTGCGCGAAAAAATTCTCCGCGACGCTTGGGTAAAGCTTCACTAAATATAATTGGGTTAAGCCATTTTTCCCAAGGCTTACGGTTTGATTTAGTTACGCTAAGTAAAAGATCATATGGTGAAACCATTTTATCTGAATCCGAATTTGCTTCTTCCTTGGAATTTTTTTTAGAGCTTATCAAAACTCCTGCCACAGCCACACAAATTCGGTTTGCTAAAAAATCACTGCAATGATAATCCAATAATGTATCTTCAATAAAAAACTCTCGAACAGCAAAAAAATCTGTTAGTTTGGCGGGTAAATCGCCATCAGAACTGTTTTGAATAATGGTTAAGATTGACTGAATTGTGATAATATTATCAATAAAATAATGCCAACCGACAATATTCAGCACTTCAGCTAATTCCCGATCAATCACTGCAAGCAAGTTTTTTTTTAAATTTGAATCTGAATCTATTGCTTGGAGTTGGACATTAACTTCTTTTTTCAGATCTTGAAACACTTCTTCTTTACCCCTCTGTGCGCATAACAAACTTTCCAAAAAATACTTATCAACTAATAGCAATACCCTAATCGAATGCATGATATTTTGTTACCCACATTCACTGAGGTATTTCTGTAAAAATTCTTAAAGAAACATTAAATGAACAGTTTTTAAGCGTCCATGACAGCTTTGCGCCTTTTAAGGTAAGATGAGAACTTTATAGATTGCCATGCTGCCAGGCTCCTCGCGATGACGAAATCGTCAATCGTATAACAGACCTTATGGGCGACGAGCTGGTAACGTTATCGCAAGCTACCGCGCTATACACGTAACAGGCTCAAGCGCGGCAATCTGATTACATATTAAAAGGCAAAAGAAGCGCTTTATTTATAAAGATCCATCAGAGGGGCTGCTTAGAAGGTGAGCATATTGCTTTATTACAATCTCGTAAGCTTGGTAAATATTATGCAAGAGATCAAATTGATCCAGATTACTTAATTAAACTTTACAAGATAGAAAGTTTTAAGGAATTCGAAGCCTT
>JAHZKQ010000291.1 GCA_022600315.1 Gammaproteobacteria bacterium | reverse complement strand
CCAGAATAAAGTATTAAACCATCGCCTTCATTTAAGGTTGCAATAGCAACACAATATTCTTCCCGGGCGGCAACTCGTGAGCTGGGGATATTAATAATCTTATTGCCTTTGCCGCGCGGTAAAGTCGGCAGTTCCGCTAAAGGAAATAATAACAATCGCCCTTCATTACTAACCGCTGCTAAATATTGGCTTTCAATGTCGGTGACTTTAACGGGAGTTAATATTTTTGCGCCAGTGGGGCATTTTAAAAAACCTTTACCCGCACGGTTTTTGCAGTATAAGTTTTCTAGCTCAGTAATAAAGCCGTAACCAGCATCCGATGCCACCACAATTAAATCAGATTTTTTGCCCATGACAATCGCAGAAAATTCGCTGCCGGCAGCAGGCTTTAATTGTTTGGTGAGTGGATCACCTTGACCACGTGCCGAAGGTAAAGTATGCGCGGGAATGCTATAACTGCGGCCGGTGGAATCTAAAATATAAACCGGTTCATTGCTGCGGCCTTTGGCTTGCATAAAGAAACTATCCCCGGAGCGATAGTTTAATTTGGTACCATCGGCTTCATGGCCTTTAGCAGCGCGAATCCAGGCCTTTTTCGATAGCACCACCGTCACCGGCTCATTGGCAACCATTTCTTCTTGGCGCATGGCTTTGGCCTCAGTGCGGGCAACTAATTGTGATTTGCGTTTATCGCCATAGGCTTCCTTATCAGCTAGCAGTTCTTTTTTGATTAAGGTTTTTAAGCGCGAACTTGAGCCTAATATTTTTTCGAGTTCATCGCGTTCAGCACTTAATGCTTCTTGTTCGGTTTTAATTTTAATTTCTTCAAGTTTAGCTAGCTGACGGAGTTTAATGTCTAGGATCGCTTCAGCCTGGATGTCGCTTAATTTAAATTTCTTCATCAGCTTTTGTTTAGGCTTATCTTCGGTACGAATAATATGGATGACTTCATCAATTTTAAGATAAACAATTAATAGACCTTCCAAGATATGCAAACGATCGTTGACTTTCCCTAATCGAAACTTTAAACGCTTACGAACAGTTTGTTGACGATACTCTAGCCATTCTTTTAACAGGCTGGCCAGATCTTTTACTCGTGGTCGACCATCTAGACCAATCATGTTTAAGTTAATACGATAACTGCGTTCAAGGTCGGTGGAAGCAAATAAATGCGACATTAATTCATCGACATTAACTCGATTTGAACGTGGCGTGATAATAATTCTAGTGGGGTTTTCGTGATCGGATTCATCGCGTAAATCACTGACCATTGGCAACTTTTTTGCCATCATTTGTTGGGCAATTTGCTCGATAATTTTATTGCCTGATACTTGATGTGGCAAAGCCGTGATAACAATATCATCGTCTTCGGCTTTATAAGTGGCACGCATGCGCACGCTGCCATTGCCTTGTTTATAAATTGCTTGGATTTCTTTGCGCGGGGTAATAATTTCAGCGCGAGTTGGAAAATCTGGGCCTTGGATAAAATCAAATACTTCTTTTAAAGTGGCTTTGGGGTTTGCCAATAAATGTATGCAGGCATCAACCACTTCAGATAAATTATGTGGTGGAATATCGGTGGCCATGCCAACGGCAATACCTGAGCCGCCATTTAATAAAATATTAGGTAGGCGTGCTGGCAGCAATGCCGGTTCATTTAAAGTGCCATCAAAATTTGGCAGCCACTCAACGGTGCCTTGACCTAATTCCTCCAGCAAAGCTTGCGCGTATTTTGTTAAGCGTGATTCGGTATAACGCATGGCGGCAAATGATTTGGGGTCGTCAGTACTCCCCCAGTTACCTTGACCATCGACTAAGGGGTATCGGTAACTAAAACTTTGCGCCATTAATACCATGGCTTCATAGCAAGCCACATCGCCATGCGGGTGATATTTACCTAACACATCACCCACGGTGCGTGCCGATTTTTTAAATTTAGCGCTGGATTTTAAGCCTAATTCAGACATGGCATAAACGATACGGCGTTGTACGGGTTTTAAACCATCGGCAATATGCGGTAAGGCGCGATCTAAGATGACATACATTGAATAATCAAGATAAGCCTTTTCAGCAAACTCACTTAAGGGGACGCGTTCAACTTCGGCAAGATTAGATGTTTTTGGCATAGTGACTCACTTGTAAATTATTCGACAGCAACGGCGATACGACGTCGACCTCGTTGTCGCGCCTTAGTTTGTTGTACCTGCCATTTCTCGATATCGACGCGCTGTCTGGGTTTGAAAAGCCGTTCAATTTCATCATAACAGCCTAAAGCTTGGCAAATTGCAATTAAACGTTCCAGAGAAATCTGTCCGCTACGTTCAAAACGTTTCAGGGTGTAGACATTAATGCCAGCACGTTCGGCCAACTCGCTGCGAGTCCAAGTTTTTTCTAAACGCTGCATAGTCAATCGCTTAGCCATTTCGCGAGCAATTTCCTCGGGTGCGGGTTTCGGGCTCATACGCGATTCCTTGCAAGATTAATGATTAGGGTCAGGATAATATGTTATCCTAAAAATCCGCTTGAATCTATAAGAGAAGCATATGACACGGCAATATTCGTTACTCGATAAAGTATTAATGGAAGTTGACACGGGCTTATCAACTTTAGTGGCTGAATTAAAATCGGGCCGACCTAATCCGGCAGAAGAGATTACCTCGACTGAACTAAGCGCAAGTGAGCGCCGACAAAGCACTGGCATGATGCGGGTCAATCATAGTGGTGAAGTTTGTGCGCAAGCTTTATATCGTGGTCAATTAACTCTAGCGCGCAAGCCGAAAACGCGTACGATGCTAAATGAGGCTGCAGTTGAAGAAGTTGATCATTTAGCCTGGACTCATCAACGCTTGCAAGAGCTCGATGGGCATCGCAGCTTGTTAAATCCTTTTTGGTATTTTAATTCATTTTTAATTGGCATGTTTGCCGCCGCGATTAGTGATCGTTACAGTTTAGGGTTTGTCGAAGAAACTGAACATCAGGTTGGCGCGCATCTATCACAGCACCTAGGTAAGTTGCCAGTTAGGGATAAAAAAAGCCAAGCTATCGTAAAACAAATGCGCGACGATGAACTTGAGCACGGCGCGGCCGCGCGCAAAGCGGGTGGTGCAGATTTACCGGAACCGGTTAAACGTTTAATGGCTTTGCATGGCCGGGTGATGACGACTTTGGCGTATTATGTTTAGCCTACCAGTTATTGGTAAATTAATTATTCACAGAGTAAGTCACTAAAGTCGATAATATGTGAGAAATAGTTTTCTTCGATAATTGCATCACTGATTGTATTAGCATGAATAAGCACGGTGCGGCATGAGTAATTCCTAGGCATCTTAACTTTAAGAACTTTTTGTTTTACTTCATCAATTACCGATGTTGTTAATTTAGATTTAGAAAACTTAATTTCACAAATATATAAACAATTCGATTTGGTTTGGATGAGTAAATCAATCTGGCATCCAGGCATTCTTTTAGTTTTTCTTTGAAAAAATGGATTAAGATAGATGATGTCTT
>JAHZKQ010000290.1 GCA_022600315.1 Gammaproteobacteria bacterium | reverse complement strand
CTGCTGAATAATTGCATCGCCTACTGGTAATTTATCTTGCAAGGCCAATACTGCCATTAAACTGCAAGCCACATTGGTCCAATAACAATTCGGTAAATCAAACAAAGCGCCGTCACCCCGCAACTTGATCGCGGGATCCACACCAAATAATCGCTTGCTGGATCCCGCGATCAAATCGCGGGGTGACGGTATATCAAAATTAAAATCATGCTGCAGCTGATAAAGAGTGGTTTTTAATTTTTGCGCCATCGCAGCAATATTTGTTGGCGGATCAAGCTCGCCACAAATGACGGTTTTACCAACGCACATTAAACCGGCTTTTTCTGCCGCAATCGCCTGGCGCGTCACACCTAAATAATCACAATGATCTAAAGCGATCGAAGTAATAATTGCTACATCATTCTCAACCATATTGACCGCGTCTAATCGCCCACCTAAACCCACCTCTAAAATTAATACTTCAATGCCTTGCTGCTTAAAATAATATAATGCGGCCAAGGTGGTAAACTCAAAAAAGCTTAATTGAATATTACCGCGATTCTTTTCGATGACTTGCAGACAATTTATTAAATCAGCATCACTAATCGGCTGACCTTGCAAACAAATACGCTCGTTATAACGTAGTAAATGCGGCGAAGTATAAGTGCCCGTTCGAAACCCTGCAGCACGGTAAATAGAATCCAACAATGCCACACAAGAACCTTTGCCATTGGTACCCGTCACGGCTATAACTGGTACGGGAAAAGTGGTTAATTTTAGGTGCCGAGCTAATGGCAAAACCCGCTCCAAACCTAAATCTATGGTTTTGGGGTTAAGGGTTTCAATATAGGCCAGCCATTGGGCTAAGGTCTTATGCATGAAGTTTAGGTTAATTCTCTTCTTGATTAACAGGTGCGTCAACCGTCATCATTGGAATAGGCACTCGGGTTAAATCAGCGATTAAACGCGTTAAAGTGGCTTTTAATTGGCGTCGATCCACAATCATATCGATGGCACCGTGCTCCAGTAAAAACTCACTGCGCTGAAAACCTTCTGGCAAAGTTTGGCGAATGGTTTGCTCAATCACTCGCGGTCCAGAAAAACCAATTAAAGCTTTAGGCTCAGCAATAATAATATCGCCCAACATTGCCAAGCTTGCCGACACTCCACCCATCGTTGGATCGATTAGCACTGAAATAAAAGGAATTGAATTTTGCTGCAAACGTGCTAACACCGCTGAGGTTTTTGCCATTTGGAATAAAGAAAATAAACCTTCTTGCATCCGCGCGCCACCGCTGGTAGCAAATGAAATTAATGGAATCCGATGTTCAAGCGCCGCTTTAGCAGCCAAGACAAAGCGCTCTCCCACTCCAGCACTCATCGACCCGCCGATAAAACCAAAATCAAAACTAGCCAGCACTACATCCAAACCATTTAGTTGGCCACGCATCGCCACTAAAGCTTCTCTTTCACCAGATTTTTTCTGTGCTTGCGCAATACGATCACGATATTTTTTTGAATCCCGAAACTTTAAACGATCAATGGGTTCGATTTTTCCACCCAGCTCTTCTTGCTGAGCTTCATCTAGAGTAATAGCGATGCGTTGCCGCGCACTAAGACGCAAATGATGCTCACACTTGGGACACACATGAAGATTACGCTCAAGCTCAGCACGGTATAAGGTTGCCAGACATTCGGGGCATTTGCTCCAGATTCCTTCCGGCACACCTTTTTTGGTGGCAGTTTTCACCTTCGGTAATAATTTTCGAAACCAGCTCATGGGGCTATATCCTTAATTCTGTGTGGCTAATCATAGCAAATATTACGGCAAAAAGAAGGGGCCCATTGGCACCGCAGGCAAATTAAATTCAGCTGGATATTCCACCTCAACCAGGTACAAACCCCGCGGACCGATAGTCATCGCCGCACAACGCCGATCTCGACTGGCTAAAACTTCGGCTGCCCACTCCGGCGCACGCTCACCCTCACCAATTTTTATAAATACTCCAACAATATTACGCACCATATGCAACAAAAAAGCATTGGCTCTAATTTCAATAATCAACATATGGCGTTGACGCTTAACACTCACCTCATGCACACAACGCATCGGTGTATTCGACTGACAACCAGAGCCACGAAAAGCACTAAAATCATGCTCGCCGATTAAATGCTGTCCTGCTAGCTGCATATTATGTTCATTCAAGGGGCGATAATACCAGCCCACTGCATGGCGTAAAATACCAGGCTTAACTTTACTGTTGTAAATAATGTAACGGTAGCGACGCGCCGTTGCTGAAAACCGTGCGTGAAAAGTCAGCGGCACTTCTTTTACCCAAGTAATCACAATATCACGCGGCAGATTACTGTTTGTCCCTAACAACCAAGAATCTTCACTGCGCTCAGCGCTACTATCAAAGTGGATAACCTGCCCACTGGCGTGTACACCGGCATCGGTACGCCCTGCACAGGTAACGCTAACGCGATGATTGGCCACCGAGCTTAATGCCAGCTCAACTTTTTCTTGCACACTGATAAAATCTTGTTGACGTTGCCAACCGTGATAAGCAGCGCCATCATAACGAACTCCTAAAGCAAATCGGCGCCGCTGTTGCATAAGCCAATACTCAGTTAGGTAAGCTGATTAAATAATTGCTGCGCTGCCTTTTTCTGTTCATCATTACCGTGCTTTAATACTTCATTTAAAGCCGTTTTTGCTGAGTTATAATCTTCCATGGCGATGTAAGCGCGCGCTAAATCTAATTTTGCAGGAATTGCTTCTTGGGTATTTAAAAAATCGTATTCGGTTTTAGTGTCATCTTGAGTGGCGTCACTTGTAACGCTCTCAGTTGCCCCCTGACGTCGACGAAGTGCTAACCGAAATAGCAACAATAGAATAATAAACACTAACAAAATACTACCGACAACAATATAACTTGCACTTTGACCAAAACGTTGCGTCAATCTTTCCTGCCAAGAGTAATGCGTTGTCATTGGCGCGGCAATATTAGCCGAGGTTAATTGGGTTTGCACATTACTCGATGCCTCCTGGTTCATATGCAATTTCTGCGACAGCTTTTCAATTTCTTGATTGAGCAAACTCATCGCCATTACCAGCTTTTCTAAACGTTGCTGTAAAAATTGGTTTCTGGTATTTAATGCGGTAAGTTTCTCATCAACCCGTTGCTGGAACTGTAAATTTACCTGATTAAGTGTATTAATTTCCGCACTTAAATTTGAGACCTGATTACTGGCTGGCAGGCCCACCGCCGCATTAGCCTTTGTTACGGCCGGCAAATTATTGCTTGGGATAGCCGCTTTAGCCGTAAAACTCGGTGCTGGCCTAACTGACACATTGCTCCCAGCAGAAGCCCCATGCACCTGCTGTTTGGCTTTAGCCATAATCGCCATAACCTTCGCCATTTCGGCTTTATTATCAGCCGTAGGCTTTGCTCGCTGGGCAGACGTTGCTGACTGATAAGCCTGAGCTGGCGCTGGACCAGTACTCAACATGCCAGCCGCTAACGCCGGTACAGAAATATAAAATAAACCTGCAAAAACAATAGGTTTTAGAAACTTCATCAGATAAACCTCTAACTATAAACTTAAGCTGGCCTTAATATACCAGAATCTTAAGCTTAAGTCAGGCCGTAACGTACATCATGGGG
>JAHZKQ010000289.1 GCA_022600315.1 Gammaproteobacteria bacterium | reverse complement strand
ATCCAAAGCCTCAAAGGCTTTAATAGCCTGAGCGTAATCTTCTTTCGCCAGTTCAAATTCACCACGATTAAAAATTTGCTGTGAAGTGTTATGCTCGAAATTTTTAAACGGGTCCTTTTCAGCCGTTGCACACGCTGTTAACAACAAACTGACCAATAAAAGAATAAGCAGCTTTTTCATAAGGTATCTTCATGATTTCGAATTGAGGGCCGATTATAGATGAACTCACCCACACTAGCAATTTTCAGGTACAATGCTTCACCATGAAAACCATCAAACTCAACAGCAGTATTCCCATCGAACTCGAAGGCCAGCGCCTCGATCAAGCTTTAGCGCAATTATTCCCTGACTATTCTCGCTCACTCATTAAAAGCTGGATTCAAAATGGCCAAGTTAAAGTCAATCAAACAACTCAAACTGTGCCTCGCAGCAAAGTTCGCACTGAACAAATTATCGATATCGAAGCCGAACTAATCCCTGCCCAAAACTGGCAAGGCCAAGATTTACCATTAGACGTTATTTATGAAGATAAAGACATTATCGTGATTAACAAACCCATCGGCGTGGTGAGTCACCCCGGCGCTGGCAATCCCGATAAAACTCTCGTCAATGCTTTACTGCATCATGACCCCGAACTCAATAACCTGCCCCGCGCTGGTCTAATCCACCGCCTTGATAAAGACACCTCAGGGCTTTTAGTGATTGCTCGCAATCTTGCTAGCCACAATCATCTTATTCAAGCGATGCAAGCCCGTGAAATTCATCGTGAATACCAAACCATCGTAAATGGTCATATTATTTCTGGTGGCAGCATCGAAGCACCAATTGGCCGTCATCCCAGCCAACGCACCAAGATGAGCGTGGTGACAGGCGGCAAACCCGCCATAACTCACTATCGCGTAATAAAGCGCTTTCAAAAGCATACTCACTTACAGGTCATCCTGGAAACCGGTCGCACCCACCAAATCCGCGTGCACTTTGCGCATATCAAGCATCCGCTAGTTGGTGATAAGGCTTATAGTCGACCTTATCACCATAAAAATCTGCCTCCAGAACTCACCGATGCACTACATCACTTTAAACATCAAGCGCTACATGCTGGCAAACTGGAACTCAAGCATCCCATTAGCGGTGAAGCCATGTGCTTTGAAGCCCCACTGCCAGAAGATATGCAGCAACTCCTAGTGCAATTGAGGAAAGACCTTGAGCAATCACTACCTTAAACCCGCTTGGCCAGCGCCCGCTAATATTAATGCCTATACCACATTACGGAGTGGCGGTTTTAGTCAAGCGCCCTTTGATAGCTTTAACCTAGGCCCGCATGTTAATGATAATCCTGCCATGGTGGCTAAAAATGTCGCCAAACTTGTCACTGACCTTATGCTTCCCGCCACCCCAGTTTGGCTTAACCAAGTTCACGGCACCAAAGCCGTTGCCATTGATAACTGTATAGAAGGCGAACGCCCTGCTGCCGATGCTTGCTACACTAAACAAAGTCATACTGTCTGTGCCGTGCTAACCGCCGATTGCCTGCCGATTTTGCTTTGCGACCAAGCTGGCACTCAAATTGCCGCAATTCATGCCGGTTGGCGTGGCCTTTTAGCTGGCGTAATTGATAACACTATTGCGGCAATGGACGTTTCAGGCAAAGATTTTATGGCTTGGCTAGGACCGGCGATCGGACCCAGAGTGTTTGACCTAAATGCAGCAATTCGACTTGATTTCATTCAGCGTAACCCGGATAATAGCTCATGTTTTAAACACAAGCGCGGTAATGTTTGGACCGCTAATATTTATGAGCTTGCTAGGATCAACTTACGTCGACTGGGCATCAGGCAAGTCTATGGTGGCGAACACTGCACCTTTAGCGATAGCCAACGATTCTTTTCTTACCGACGTGACCAAACCACAGGACGCATCGCCAGTTTAATTTGGTTGACATAAATTTATTTTAATTCGAGGTGGACATGAAACAAATTTATCGAATAGTTTTAGTGATTGGTTTCGCTGTCGCGCCCTTACTAAGCTTTGCTCATAGCAGCGCTTTAACTGCCTTAGCTGCTAAAGATTCGCTAGCCAATGTCGTTAACCAAGTCACGCCAGCGGTGGTAAAAATTACTGTCGAACGCAAATTACCCATAAATCCATTTCATGATTCACGCAAAGACCGCCTGGAAAGATTGCATCACAAATTGGTCGCGCTGGGTTCAGGCGTTATTATTAATGCCAAGCAAGGTTATATCGTCACCAATGCGCATGTTGTCAATTATGCCAAGCTTATTATTGTCACTTTAAAAGATGGTCGACGTTACCATGCTAAGTTAATTGGCAAATCAAATGGCTTCGATATTGCCGTTATTAAAATTCATGCTAAACAATTAAAACAAATTAAAATAGGCGATTCAGATCGATTGCGCGTCGGTGATTTTGTGGTTGCCATTGGCAGTCCATTTGGTTTAACCGAAAGCGTGACCTCTGGCGTAGTCAGCTCAATTAATCGCACTGCACCACAAATTGAAGGCTTTCAAAGTTTTATTCAAACTGATGCGCCGATTAATCCGGGCAATTCTGGTGGCGCCTTAGTAAATTTACAAGGCCAATTAATTGGGATTAATACCGCTATTATCAGCCCGACTGATACCAATAACGGTATTGGTTTTGCGATTCCCAGCCATATGGTAGACGGTATTGCCAAACAGCTCATTAAATATGGCGAAATTAAACGTGGCATGTTAGGCGTGATTATTCAAAATTTAACTCCAGATCTTGCCGGCGCACTGGGAGCTGGAAATATTAAAGGCGGCGCATTGATTAGCCAAGTAATTCCACATTCTCCTGCCGCCCGCGCTAACTTAGAGGTCAAAGATATTATTGCTAAACTGAATGGCAAAAAAGTACTTAGTAATGCCGAGCTTAGAAATAACCTAGGCTTATTACGTCCTGGCACTAAAATCACCTTAACGGTATTACGCCAAGACCGTATGCTTAAAATCCATGCCACAGTTGGCAACCCAAAAAAATTCTTAACCCCGATTATTCCCTATTTATCTGGCATGCGTTTAGAAAATTATAGTGAATTAGCCCCAGACAGTCGGTATATTAAAGGCATTTTAGTGACTGAGGCCAATGACAATAGCGATGGCGCCTTGGCGGGAATTATTGGTGGTGATATAATCATTGCAGCGAATGGTACTCCAGTCCATTCAATAAAAGAATTAGCACAAATTGCCAGTCATAGTCAGGATCGATTATTGATTAAAATCGTCAGGGATAATAAAAATTTATACTTAGTTATTAACCGCTCGTAAAATTTAT
>JAHZKQ010000288.1 GCA_022600315.1 Gammaproteobacteria bacterium | reverse complement strand
CTAGATCCCGCGATCAAGTCGCGGGATGACGAAGCTTATTCTCGCGGGACGACGCGTTGTTTTTTATTGTATCATAAAACAAAATCGCTATCCCAGCGGATCTACATCCAAGTTCCAGCGCACTTTTTTAGCAAGTGGGCACTTGCGCAAATATGCTAATAAATTTTCAATTGCAATATGTAAAGCCTTGCGGCTAGCGGACTGTAAAATAAGCTGCTGCCGATAGCGCCCCGCTTTGCGCTCCATCAACAACGTCATTGGTCCCAACCATGAAACATCTTTCGCGTTCGAACAAGAAGCTTTAACTTGTACTAAAAAATCATTCGGTAATTCACGCTTTAATGCTTCGGCTCGCAGCACCGCTTGGTAAGCGTATGGTGGCAATCCAAAATCTTGACGTTGTTTCAATAAAGTTTCACTAAATTGATCATAGCCTTGCTTTAATAAAACAGTTAATAAAGGATGTTCAGGATAATGCGTTTGCAATACCACTTCACCACTTTTATCGGCGCGTCCAGCACGCCCACCAACCTGCACAATGAGTTGCGCCATTTGTTCAACAGCCCGAAAATCTGCGCTTAATAAACCACCATCCACATCCACAATTGCCACTAAAGTTAAATTTGGGAAGTGGTGACCTTTGGCTAAAATTTGCGTGCCAACTAATAAGCGCGCTTCATTATTGTGAATTGATTGCATTAAGTTCGCCAAGCTATTTTTAGCCCGCGTGCTATCGCCATCGATGCGTACACAAGGATAATCTGGAAATTCGTTCGTTAAAAATTCTGCCAAACGTTCGGTGCCTTGTCCGACCGGCATTAGCTCACTTTGCTTACACTGCGGACAAACCCGCGGCGGTGTTTGCCGCGTTTCGCAGTGATGGCAATACAAACGATAGGGCGCTTGATGCAAGGTTAATTTAGCATCGCAACGCGGGCAAGGCGCATTCCAACCACAATGATGGCACATTAATACTGGTGCATAACCGCGGCGATTAATAAACAATAAAACCTGCTGCTCATTTTCAAGATGGGTTTTTATCTTCTCAAGTAATGTGCTACTTAAACCTGCCTGTAGTTTTTGATCACGTAAATTTATTAAACTTAATTTTGGTAGCTCTGCTCTACCCACTCGCGAAGTTAATTTTAAATGATGATAACGCTTGCGTCTAACATTCGCTAAACTTTCTAACGAAGGCGTAGCTGAACCCAAAATAATTGGGATATTTTCTAAGCCTGCCCGCTTTACTGCACAATCGCGCGCATGATAACGCAAACCCGACATCTGCTTAAAAGAATGGTCGTGTTCTTCATCCACTACAATTAAACCTAAATTTGGAATCGACGCAAACAACGCCGAACGCGTACCTAGAATAATACTCGCTGTGCCAGTATAAGCTTGCAACCAAGCCTGTAAACGTTGTCCCGCGCTTAAACCCGAGTGCAACAGGGCTACCGGCACTTGAAAACGATCTTGCAAGCGCTCGGCGGTTTGTGGCGTTAGACCAATTTCCGGCACCAACATTAACACTTGCTTGCCTGCGGCCAACACTGGCGACATCGCCTGCAAATACACTTCAGTTTTGCCGCTACCGGTGATACCGGCTAATAAAAAGGTTTTAAAACCCTCTGCGGCATTAATGGCCTTAACCGCATTGGCTTGCTCAATCGTCAAATCCAAACCGCGATTGATATTAATCGATTGCTTAATTGGATCCGGATAAAATACTTCTAACCAGGTTTTAGTAATTAAATGATTAATCACCGTGCCACTAAACCCAGATTGTTTTAATTGTGCTTGGCTTACGCCCGTTGGCAAACTTAATAATAATTTTAATAATTGGGCTTGTTTTGGTGCACGCGTTAATAATGCCGGATCCTGATCTTGGCCTAATTTTGTCAACCGATAATGCAATTCCGTAATTTCAGGTAAAACTTGCCCTTGGCGCAAGGCTCGCGGCAACGTCCCAACAATCACATCTCCAAGCGGATGATGATAATACTCTGCAACAAATTGCATTAAATCCAATAAATTTTTATTTAATAGCGGAGTCTCATCCAAGATTTCAAGCGCCGTTTTTAATTTAGTAGCTGGCACATCCGTTTCAGTCACAACAGCAAGCAATATGCCCACACATTCACGCCGCCCAAATGGCACTTTAATGCGTATACCTGGCAACAAAGTTTGCACATCAACCCCTGCAGGCGCAAGGTAATCAAAGCGGCTTCGAAGCGGAGTGGGAATCGCAAGGCGTAGGTAATGTGTCATTGATACATCCATTATTTGATGGTCTATTGTCGCCTGGCAGCCTGCCTCTGGCAAGCCTATCACCATACTATACGATAGTATCGTATAGTATTTCTCAAATTATACGATGTCATCGTATAGCTGCCCGACAAGGCTACACTTAACCCCTTGAAATCTGCTATCATAGCGAGCTTCGGTCAACTTCGGAGTATAAAATGGCAACTTACAGTACAAACGAATTTCGCAGCGGCATGAAGTTTATGATGGATGGCGATCCTTGCAATATCGTTGAAAATGAATTTGTTAAACCCGGCAAAGGCCAGGCCTTTAATCGAGTTAAATATCGCAACCTTAAAACTGGCCGTATGCTAGAAAAAACCTTTAAATCTGGCGAATCAGTACAAGCGGCCGATGTCATTGAACTTGAAATGCAGTATTTATATCACGATGGTGAGTTTTATCATTTTATGCATCCAACCAGTTTCGAACAACACACTGCCGGTGAAGCCGCGGTTGCTGATGCCAAGCAGTGGTTAAAAGCGGAAGACACTTACGTGGTTACAATTTGGAACGGCCACCCATTAAGCGTTGAGGCACCCAATTTTGTTCACTTGCGCATTACCCAAACCGATCCTGGTTTAAAAGGTGATACTGCCAGCGGCGGCAATAAACCTGCCACTTTGGAAACTGGTGCGGTAGTTCGAGTACCGCTATTTATCGACAACAACGAATTAATTAAAGTCGATACCCGCAAAGGTGAATATGTTTCTCGTGTTAAAGAATAATGCCCAACTGGCAGCCTAATGCCTCGCCAGACGGTTTACGCGCACGAGCGAAACTGTTGCGTGCTATTCGTGAATTTTTTTATGCGCGTGATATATTGGAAGTGGAAACACCTATTTTATCAGAATATGGCGTGACCGATGTTTATTTGGAAAATTTTACCACCCAATATCAAAACAAAACTTATTATCTACAAACTTCGCCCGAATATGCAATGAAACGTTTATTGGCTGCTGGCAGTGGTTCAATTTATCAAATCAGCAAAGCCTTTCGGCAAGGTGAAGTCGGACGCAAACATAATCCTGAATTTACTCTGCTAGAATGGTATCACTTGAGCTTTAATCAACAGGATTTAATGCTTGAAATCGACGAGTTATTGCAAGCGGTAATTAACACCAAGCCTGCAAAACAGATAAGCTATCAAGCTTGCTGGCAAGAATATCTAGCGCTTGACCCAATTAATGCCAACCTCACTGAACTACAAAATTTAATTCAAGCTAACATAAAAATCTCTGAACCACCTAACGATAAAGACACTTGCTTACAACTCATTATGTCGCACTGCATTGAACCTAAACTGGGTTTTGATGCACCAGTATTTATTTATCATTATCCAGCCTCGCAAGCCGCGCTTGCCAAACTCCATACAGATGACCCACGTATTGCCGAGCGTTTTGAACTTTTTATTAATGGCATTGAACTGGCCAACGGGTTTAGTGAATTAACCGATGCTAATGAACAAAACGCACGTTTCAAACAAGACCAACAACAACGTCAACAGTTAGGCTTACCCCGTAAAGAAATCGACTCACGCTTTATTGCTGCCCTAAAACACGGCCTACCTGAATGCGCTGGCGTCGCATTAGGCTTAGATCGCCTCTTAATGTTAAGTTGTCAGCAGGATATTATTAAGACTACATTAAGCTT
>JAHZKQ010000287.1 GCA_022600315.1 Gammaproteobacteria bacterium | reverse complement strand
TTGCGCTCTTACCGTTATAATACCTTGAAAGTTTTGCAAGACTGTAGTCGAATTTTGCGCCGTGAAATTAATTATTCCCAACAGCGGTATAGTTTATCGAGCTTGCAGCTAGATATTTATAATCTTAATCAACGTTTATTACAGTTGAACAATATTCTGTGCTGGATTAATAACCGTGAATTATTGTCAGCGACTGCTTTGAAAAAGCAAAGCCAATTTAGGTTTTGTGGTTTTTTGTTTTCGCTATCATTATTGACATTCGGTTTGAATCATACCTATGAGAGTAATTCTGAAGCTATAGGTGAATTTAAGCGATATTTAAAGCCCTTGCAGCAGCAGTTGAATCTAGGTTTACTTGAAATTGCCCATCAAGTTAAAATGTCTGAGGTAGCGCTTGTGGCAGATCATCATATTGAATTAGTTGATATCTTAAATGATGCTTTGCGAAAAATGTTAGTGGCATTACAGTCAGAGCCATCGAAGTGCGCTGCCTTGGAAGATATCGCCTTAATGTATAATAGCATGCATCGCTTGATCGATTTACAAACTGATATGTTTGGTTTATTGCGAAATGATAAAGGTTTGCCAGACAGTGCAGTTAGCGCAGTAGCATCTTAGCTTTTAATTTCATCTGGTTTTTTCACCGTGGTTTTAATCCCAAGTTCACGTAATTGTTTAAAATCAATTTCACTGGGTGCATTGGTTAATGGGCAATGTGCAGTTTGAGTTTTTGGAAAGGCAATCACTTCGCGAATCGAGCTTGCACCAGTCATAATCATGGCGAGCCGGTCTAGGCCCAGCGCAATACCGCCAAGTGGTGGGCAACCGTATTTTAAGGCGCGCAATAGAAAGCCAAATTTAGTTTCAGCTTGTTCTTTAGATATGCCCAATATTTCAAATGCGGCTTGTTGCAGTTTTACATCGTGAATACGAATCGAGCCACCCCCAATTTCGCTACCGTTTAAGACGATATCATAGGCGCGTGACAGGGCTGTACCCGGTTCCTTGCTTAAGTTTGCAGGATTTTCAACTTGTGGCGCGGTAAATGGATGGTGTAATGCAGTCCAGTTGCCATCGTCAGTTTTTTCAAACATTGGAAAATCAATCACCCAGACCGGTGCCCATTTTGCGGTATATAAATTTAAATCCTCACCCAGACGCTCGCGTAGGGCGCCAAGTGATTCATTAACAATTTTAGTTTTATCGGCACCAAAGAAAATAATATCGCCATTTTCGGCGTTAACACGCTTTAAGATTTCTGCTACTACATTATCCGGTAAGAATTTCAAAATCGGCGATTGTAAGCCGTCTTTGCCTTTATCAATTTCAGTGACTTTAATATAGGCTAGACCTTTGGCGCCATAAATGCCGACAAATTTGGTGTAGTCATCAATTTGTTTGCGGCTCAGCTCACCACCTTTGGGTAAGCGTAAAGCCGCGACTCGGCCCGTTGGGTCATTGGCTGGCCCATTGAAAACTTTAAACTCAACTTGTTGCATTAAGTCATCGACATCGATTAGTTCCAGTGGGATACGTAAATCAGGTCGATCGCTACCATAACGTTGCATGGCCTCGGCATAGGTTATGCGCGGAAAGGGTGTAGGTAAGTCGACATTAATGACTGTCTTGAACAGTTCAATTAACATAGTTTCCATTAAGTCTTGAATATCTTTTTCTTGGGTAAAAGATAATTCAACATCCAGTTGAGTAAATTCCGGTTGGCGATCAGCACGTAAATCCTCATCACGAAAGCAACGCACGATTTGATAATAACGATCAAAGCCAGACATCATTAATAGTTGTTTAAATAACTGGGGCGATTGTGGTAATGCATAAAAATTACCGGGATAATTTCGACTAGGGACTAAATAATCGCGCGCGCCTTCCGGCGTTGATTTGGTGAGTATCGGAGTTTCAATATCTAAAAAGTTTCTTTCGTCTAGAAACTTACGAATTACCCGTACCATATGCGCGCGTTGTTTAATGCGGTTGGCAACTTCTGGGCGGCGTAAATCAATATACCGATAACGCAAACGCGCCTCTTCACCGACTTCTTGGTATTCATCGACGTTAAAGGGTAGCGGTGCCGAGGTATTTAGAATGTCTAGTTGTTCGGTAATTAACTCAACTTCACCAGAAGCTAATTCTGGATTAACAGTGCCTTCGGGGCGTGCACGGACTTGTCCGGTCACTTTGATAACGTATTCATTGCGCAGTGTACCAGCAATTTCAAAGGTCTTACTATTTTCAGGATCGCAAACTACTTGTACAATACCGCGGTTATCACGCAAATCAATAAAGATTAGCCCACCGTGGTCGCGGCGTCGATGTACCCAGCCACATAGAGTAATGCTGGAGTCTAATAATTCTCGATTAATTTGGTCGCAATAATGGCTACGCATAACAGTCTCATTGGTAGATCAAAGCTTGCAATGGTAGCAGAGTGACGGGCTTTGGCAAGCCTCAGCTGGATCTCAGTTGAGGCTTTGAGTTTAATCGATTAACCGATGATAGATCATCCCAACAATACTTATAAGGTAAGGGACAACCCAAATACCGGCCACAACTAAAATGGCAAATCCCAAGATCATCACCAGGGCGTTATGCAAGATAATGCCCAGCAGCAGCGGGACCATGATGGCGAAGATAATAATATAACTAACTAATAATAAAACAGATATTTTTAGCCAATTCATTTGCTGGCAGGCAACTTTAATCGATGTGCTAAGTGCATGACCAATCGATGTGTTTTTATCGGCCACCAGTGGCGTGGATAATAATAAAAATGCAAAGATCACCAGCGTTATGATTCCTGCGATAATCTCAATCCAGATTTTGCCGGGCACCATAGTACCGCTGGTTGAGACATTAACCAGCAGCATTGGAATGCGCATAATGATTCCGACGATAACCAACACAATTGCTAATGGCACGTATTTGTTAAAGTACTGAAAACCTGAATTTGGATTAACTTCCTCATGACGAGCTTTTTTGATGCTAACCATTAAAGCGCCGGCATAGAGTGGAGCGGTAATGGCGTTAAGGATAATTGGCGAGAGAATATCGTAGGTTAAGGTTGGTGGGTGCCCAGGTTTAATGCCGAAAAACCAATTTAGCAGGCTCATGATAATAAATGCAGCAACAATGAGGACTAAGAATGTTGCCCATATTGGCCATTTAATGCCATCGACTAATTCCCATGATTTGCTGAGTATTTCACCAAGGTTGATGGTTTTGTTTGGGGTGATTAGAGGTTGTTGTTCTTGCATGCTTGTTTCCTTTTGCGCAAATATGCCTTAATTGTACCATTAAAATTTAAAAAGTTTGAGCAACTTATTGTTTAATATGGAGGCATGTTAAGAATTATTGCATGTCGCATTGGCTTTGATGGCCTGCTTTGGAACTACAACCCCCAAAGAGATCACCATGCGTAAACCTTCTTCTACCGACATATCTAATTCGGTGACATCTTGTTTAGGAATAAAGGTTAAGAAACCTGAAGTGGGATTGGGTGTGGTTGGGATAAAAGCGGTTACCATATCTTCATTAACCTCTGGGCTGTGAAATTGAGTTGAGGTTTGAAAGGCGATGCTCCAGATGCCTTTACGTGGAAACTCAACTAGCAATACTTTGCGAAACGACTGGCCATTGGGTTGCAGTACGGCATGTAGCACTTGCTTAACAGCTGCATAGATACTGCGAATTAATGGAATTCGGTCGACTATCTTTTCCCAGACACGAATGATGCGATGACCGATATAGTTGGTGGCCAATAATCCGGTTAAAAATAAAACAATAATTGTAATGGCCAGGCCAATTCCAGGAATATGCATACCCAGCAGAGTGTCTGGCTGATACTTGTGTGGTAGCAATTTGACGCTATTATTGAGTAATCCGATGATAAAACGGATCACAATGTAGGTGGCGGCAATGGGCAGCCACACCAATAGTCCAGCAATAAAATAGCGTCGAATCCGTGCGCCCATGGTCTATTCCTTATCTAAAATCGGCGTTACTACCTATTCTACTTTATTCTTCGGTTTTGTTCTTGTCTGTTTTTGAGTCAGTTGGTTTCTCGGCGCTGGCTTCGGTTTTAGCTTCAGGTTTTTTAGGCTTACCTTTATCGCGCGTGTCGGTAACATACCAGCCAGTGCCTTTGAGTCGAAAACCACTGGGAGAGATCATGCGTTTTAACGCATGGGCCTTGCAATGTGGACATTCAGTGGCCGGTGTGGCACTAATTTTTTGCAGTAATTCAGTGTGTGCATCACAGGCTTGGCAATGATATTCGTAGATTGGCATGGTGTTTCTCTTGTATTTTTAAGAGAGTTATTTTAATGATTTTTCATCAAAAGGAAAGTATAAAAAAACCCGCTCTAAGGAGCGGGTTTTTCGGTACAAATTACTACAACGATTAGAAGTAGTAGTTAACACCACCATTGATAATGTTTTGGAAGCCAGCTGAGCCAGTCCAAGACATTAAGTGATAGGTCACGTTAACGTCCATGCTGCTATTAATTTTATAGCTTAAGCCTGCAAGACCTTGGAAGGCAAAGGCATTAGTTGAAGCAGTATCTGGAGCAGTTGCAATTGCTTTAGTTCCAGTTCCCCACTCATGCAGTAAACCAGCACCAACACCTACAAAAGGTACAACTTGGTAGTTTGTAGTTAAATCGTAGTAACCATTTACCATAAAGAATAATTGATTATTCTTAAGGCTTGAGTAGTTAACAGATTGAGCAGTTGCATCAGTAAATGAATTACGTATGTAAGTGATATCACCTTCAACACGTACATTTTTATTGACACGATAGCCTGCGTGGCCACCAATATCAAAACCAGTGTTTAGTTCATCACCGAACCCTTTTTGGGCAGGAATTGCAACACCAGCATCACCACCTACATAAACTTTAGATGGGTTTTTTGCTTGTGCATTGCTTTGTGCAGCTAAAGCGGTACCGGCCAGTAACGCGCTAGCAACAGCGGTAGCAATTAAAAGTTTCTTCATGAGATATCTCCTTTAACAATATCTTAAAATTTTCTATAGAAAATAGCCTAAGCCATACAGTAAAACTATATCGCTTTGGCGTACTTGCCCCTTTTATCCATGAAGCTTCTCTTAAAGAACCTTAAGAGAATAATGCCTTTGTTGCCAAAGGTTGTCCTTGAGTTTGTATGAGCGCCGAGGAATT
>JAHZKQ010000034.1 GCA_022600315.1 Gammaproteobacteria bacterium | reverse complement strand
CAAATAAAAATGTACCTAATCAACTAACAAGTGATCGCTCTGAAGGTGCAAAAAGTTCAGACTCTTTTTTGGTTGTAATGGCACGCAGAGAGAAATGTTTTGCCAGCTGGCTGATAACAGATATGGAAAAGGGTGAAGAAGCCTCTTTGACTAAAAGATATTTTGCTGACTATCCTGATCAATTAATCCGTATTGCCTCTAAGCATCGATTTTTTGCTGAATGGTTACAAGATAAACTCCCAGTCAATTTTTTCAATGGAGATCTTTTCACAGAAGATTGTAGGCATGATCCTAAAGATTCTTGTGGAGGCGGTTGGAAATGCGTCCTAGACAGGACCGCTGTGGCTGAGACTAAGCCGCTTGACACTAAGCAACTGATAGCAAACGGTTTGTCTTCGCCAAATGAGCCTATTTGCGCCGCTGCACAAACGCTTATTGATCAAGGCGTAGGTGCGGAAGATGAAAATTTTGTCAGGTATTTAATGCAAAATTATACAGCGCATCAAAAAGAATCATTGTTAGTTACGCTTGCTTCAGATTGCAAAAAATTTAATAATTATATTGCCAAGATTCCTTTTCGATTTTTTATTGAGTGGTTATTTGAGTTACATATTAAAAATTCGGAGAGTGCGTTGTGGGAAGGCCTAGTGATAGATGATATTGTTCATTTTACTGCGCATCAGGTAAACCATTTTCAACGGGTGTCTGAATTACTAATAGAGGATCTTCTAAGGCATGGAGAGCATGCGCTTTTGCTTCGTGGTGTCAGAAAAAAGTGGAGTGTGGCGTATTTAGTTCTTGTCGCTAGAGATCAAAAGTTTGCAAAATTTTCATATCTTGACTCTCGAGCCACTTCAGTGCGTAAAATGATTCTAGATAATAGTCATAGTGGTGCGACGATGGTGGGGGCTGCTGCATTCGCGCATCCAGATTTTAATAAATGGCTTTTAAAGCAGCGGCTTCTACCGTCGCAACCTTATCCTCATTCTTCACTGAATACGCCGATAGAGCAGCGCGTTAGTGCGGCTAATGCTTGGACATTAAAAGTTTGCGAGACCCATTTAGGTGTTTTTGCTGCCTATTCGACCCTTTATGACCAGAGACACGTCGCTAGTCGGTTAGAATGCTTTGGGATTTTTGCAACGGGGCCCGCTGCCAGTGCTTCAGCTTCAGAGCCTGCTGCAAGTATATCTATGGATTGCAGCTAATGGTTATTTTCACAATCAGTTTAGTGATAAAGTTTATCGTGCGTTAGGCTTTGCCGGAATCGGCCGGCCGCTTTTATCGATCGCGACAAAGGTGAAGATTCCTTCGGTGACTTGTCGCATCTCATCGCTATCGCCGCGGTTCGTCCAGGTTTCGATTTTTATCTGCATGGAGCTATTGCCGACTTTAATGAGTTCGGCATAGCAGGAGACAAAATCACCGATATGTACAGGATTTATAAACGACATCGAATCGATTGCAACCGTGGTGATTCGAGCTTTGGAGAATTTGTAGGCAAGGCTTGCGCCCGCTAAATCCATCTGTGAGACAATCCAGCCGCCAAAAATATCCCCGGAGAGATTCACATGGCTTGGCATTGCCAGGGTGCGGATGGTTAGCTCGCCAGAAGGCTTTTTGGTTGTAGAGTTTTTCTTGCTCATGCTCTGATTCTAACATAATTAGCATCTTTTGGGCTGGGTGGTATAATGCGCCCTGATTCAGATAAGGACAGCTTTATGTGGAGCATCATACACAAGGCAGGCTCACCGCGAACTTGCTATCGTTGGGCCAAGGCTTGGCAGCCATGGATTATGGCAGCATGTTTGTTGGCTTTGGTTTACGGGTTATTTGCCGGTTTGTTGCTAGCGCCAGCCGATTATCAACAGGGTGATGCCTATCGGATTATCTTCTTGCATGTGCCGTGCGCGATTTGTTCGTTGGCAATTTATATGGTGATGAGTATCGCGGTGATCTTTTATTTTATCTGGAAATTAAAAGTTGCTGATATCGTCGCGAAAATCAGCGCGCCACTGGGCGCCTTATTTACCTTTTTAACGTTAGTCAGTGGTTCGTTATGGGGTAAACCGACCTGGGGTACGTTTTGGATTTGGGATGCGCGCTTAACCTCAGAATTAATTTTATTGTTTATTTATTTTGGGGTAATGAGTGTGCGTGCCGCGATTCCAGATTTAAATCTTGCAGCCCGTGCTAGCGGTATTGTCGCGATGATTGGTATGGTGAATATTCCAATTGTGCATTATTCGGTAAATTGGTGGCAGACCTTGCACCAAGGCGCGACGATTTTAAAATTTGGCGCGCCGAATATTGCAAATTCTATGTTACATCCGTTATTGGCGATGATTGCTGGATTCTTTTTATATTATATTTGGATGTTGTTATTGCGATTACGTTATGAGTTATTACAATTGGATCACGGTGCCAGTTGGGTGCAAGCAGTTTTGGAGCGGCAATGATTTTTCAATTTCATAGTTGGCAGCAGTTTTTGCAAATGGGCGGTTATGCAAGTTTCGTTTGGCCTGCTTATGGCATTATTTTAGTGGCACTAATTATTTATGGTATTAAAGCGGTTGTGCGATTACGACGTTTGCTAAAAGAGTTAAAGGCGAGTCATGCAGATTCATCGTCGACGTAGATTATATTTTATTATTTTATTATTGACGGCGATTAGTTTAGCGGTGGGCTTAGCATTATTTGCTTTGCGACGTAACATTAATTTATACCTTACTCCGACGCAAGTGCTTAGGCAGCATATGGCAGCGCAGCGCGAATTTCGCTTAGGCGGTATGGTGGTCAAAGGTTCGGTGCAGCGTGTGCCGGGGACATTAAAATTGCATTTCACCTTAACGGATTTTCAAAATACCGTTAGCGTATATTACCAGGGTGTATTGCCGTCGTTATTTCGCGAAGGGCAGGGTATTGTGGCGCAGGGTGCTTTAAATGCAAAAGGCGTTTTTATTGCCGATCAAGTATTGGCAAAGCATGATTCGAATTATCATCCGCCGGGAATATATCATGCGAAAAAGTAATTAAAAAATATTTTTGCGGATAATTAGATTTTGTGTAGGGCTTAATCTCTGGATCCCGGATCAAGTCCGGGATGACAGCAGGAGGGCGGGGCCCGACGAGCCATTGCCCGGAATAAAATCTAATTATCCGCAAAACTAACTATTTGTATGGATAGAAATATATGATTCCAGAAATTGGTCATTTTAGTTTAATCCTTGCAGCATGCTTGGCATTGCTACAAGCCGTGGTGCCGCTGTGGGGCGCGCAACGCAATCATATCGCTTATATGCAGTTAGCACGTTATACCGCTTGGGGCCAGTTTATTTTTGTGGGATTAAGTTTTTTTATTTTAATGAGTTGCTTTATTAGCAATGATTTTTCGGTGGCTTATGTCGCTGAAAATTCCAATCGGCATTTACCTTTATTGTATCGAGTCTGTGGCGTATGGGGTGCGCATGAAGGCTCCTTATTATTATGGTTGTTTATCTTAAGTGTCTGGGGATTTTTGGTGAGTATTTTTAGTCGCAATTTACCGTTAATGATTTATGCCCGGGTTTTAGCGGTCATGGCGATTATTGCTTTGGGTTTTGATGGATTTTTATTAACAACCTCGGATCCTTTTATTCGCTTGCTGCCTAATTTTCCAATTGACGGGCGCAGCCTAAATCCACTCTTGCAGGATCCAGGCTTGGCTTTGCATCCACCGATGCTATATATGGGTTATGTGGGTTTTTCAGTGGCGTTTGCCTTTGCGATTGCGGCCTTATTAACCGGAAAGTTAGATGCGGCCTGGGCGCGATGGTCACGGCCTTGGACTTTGGCGGCTTGGTGTTTTTTAACCGTGGGCATTGTAATGGGTAGTGCCTGGGCGTATCGCGATCTAGGTTGGGGTGGCTGGTGGTTTTGGGATCCAGTGGAAAACGCCTCATTTTTACCATGGCTGGCCGGTACGGCATTAATTCATTCTTTAATTGTGACCGAAAAGCGTGATGTTTTTAAAGCTTGGACGGTTTTATTGGCGGTGGTGGCTTTTAGCTTAAGTTTATTTGGCACCTTTCTAGTGCGTTCGGGCATACTCATATCGGTACATGCCTTTGCGGTGGATCCGAAACGTGGCTTATATATGTTGGGATTTTTAAGTGTAGTGGTGGGCGCATCTTTAAGTTTATATGCTTGGCGTGGGCGACTAATTGTGAATACGGGTAAGTTTGATTTACTATCACGTGAGTCGATGTTGCTAGCGAATAATGTTTTATTGTTTATTGGCATGCTAACGGTGTTATTAGGCACTTTGTATCCGCTCGTTATGAGTGCGTTACATCTGCAAAAACTCTCTGTTGGCGCCCCTTATTTTAATGAAGTTTTTGTGCCATTAATGTTGCCGATGTTTTTTTTGATGGGCTTAGGACCGTGGTTTCAATGGGTAAAAATGGACGGGTCGGAGCTTAAAAGCCGTGCGATATATATTGGGTTATTTGCAATTGCGGCAGCGGCATTATTGCCATTTATTTTAGCGACCCATTGGTATTTTAAAGCCATGCTGGGATTATTTATTGCTTTTTGGATTATTTTGCAAAATTTAAGTTTACTGCGACGAAGAAAAACTTGGCGTTTACCGACTCAATCACAGTTAGCGATGTTGTGTGCGCATGTGGGTGTTGGGGTGTTAATTATAGGGATTAGTTTGACTAGCGTTTATAGTCAACAGCGTAATTTAAGTTTGCAGCCTGGCGACAAAGTCACTTTGGGACCTTATGTTTTTCAACTTAAAAATATCGCGCCGATGCAAGGACCCAATTATCAGGGCTATCGCGCTAAAATTGTGATTCGCGAAGACAATAAAATTTTAACGACTTTATATCCTGAGCAGCGGGTTTATCCGATCGCGCAAACCGCCTTGGCTAGAACTGCAATTTCAGCCAATATTTGGCGTGACTTATATGTTGCGCTAGGCTCGCCATTACCGGGAAATGCTTGGGCGGTTAGAATTTATTATAAACCTTTTGTGCGTTGGATTTGGTTTGGTGGTTTATT